>NZ_CALLJH010000039.1:0-196675 GCF_938091255.1 uncultured Chloroflexus sp. | reverse complement strand
GCGAACCGCGCGAATTTCAGCGCGGCCACATTCCGGGCGCGCGCAACATTCCGCTTTCACGGCTGATTCACGAACGCGACGCCGTGCCGGCGGGGCCAGTCGTGCTGGTCTGTCGCAGCGGGAGGCGAAGTATGCGCGCGGCGGCGTTGCTGGCCGGACGCACCCCGCCGCCTCAGGTACTCGAAGGGGGTATGCTGGCGTGGGCAGCGGCTAATCTGCTTGAGGCAGTCGAGCAATTCTAACAGAACATGAGAGCGATATTGCCATACCACGTTTCTCTGCGACAGCGAGGAAAACAAAGATGGAAATCCCAATATCACAACGGCTCAGCCCCAACACCGGCCTTGATCTGGTACGCGCAACCGAAGCGGCAGCTATTGCGGCTGCTCGCCTCATGGGACGCGGCGAAATCGAAGAGGCTGATCGAGCTGCTGCGGCAGCGATGGCAGCAGCGTTAGCTAACCTTGAACTCGATGGCCGGCTGGCAATGGGTGAAGAGGTGCGGGCAATGGCAACAACACCGCTAATCAGTGGGACGCGGGTTGGTACCGGCGATGGCCCGCCAGCCGATTTGATCGTTGACCCCATTGATGGTCGGCGCCAGTTAGCGCAAGGGCGGGCCGGCGCGGTCTCGTTTGCCGCCGTGACCAATCGCGGCGCGCTGTGGGCGCCACATCCAGCCGCATACATGGAAAAGATCATCGTCGGCCCGGAAGTCGCGCCCTATCTGGTGCCGGAATGCCTCGACGCGCCAGCCGGCTGGACGCTGGCGCTAGTGGCGCGCGCTACCCGGCGCACGGTGCGTGATCTGGTCGTCTTTGTGCTCGATCGGCCCCGCCATGCCCACCTGATCGAAGAGATCCGGTCGGCTGGCGCGCGGGTTATGCTGGCCGATGATGGCGATATCTACGGCGCCCTGCTCGCAGCCATGCCCGGCACTAATGTTGATCTCCTGATGGGGATCGGCGGCGCGCCGGAGGGAGTACTGGCGGCCTGCGCGATCAAATCGCTGGGTGGGGCGATGCTAGCCCGGCTCGCCCCCCAGAGCGAAGCCGAGCGCGACGCGATTACTCGTGCTGGCCTTGATTCCAAACGCATCTTGACCTGCGATGATATCGTAAGCAGTGAACAGATTTTCTTTGTCGCCACCGGTATCACCGATAACATCTTACTGCGCGGCGTGCGCTTGGCTGGTGATCGGGCAGAAACCAACTCACTTATCCTGCGCTGTGAAACCCGTACCCGTCGCTTGATCTTCGCCGAGCATTTGTTGACGGGGTGAAGAGAGAGCAAGGAGGTTGCCTACTTGGCGATGGCGAGACGCAATGCGCGCTTCCAACAACACGTAGCGTGATAGATGCCCCCTTCTCTGCAAACGGGAGCAGGGAGATTTTAGGCGTCCTCATGACCAAAACGAACGATACAACAGAGAGGTTTGACGAACAACGCCACCCTTGCAAAAGGCCATTGGGCGAGATGAGCATTCCAAACCGGTATGATTCAATTCGCGCCTAAACAAGCTTACGCGCCGCTGCCGACTCCTTCCGGCGTAAGACCGATTTGCATCTTTGCCGAGATTGTGCTATAATCCGGGGGTGAAATGAATACGACCCCGTAGCTCAGTGGATTAGAGCGTTTCCCTGCGGAGGAAAAGGTCGCGCGTTCGAGTCGCGCCGGGGTCGCCAGTCAGCCCGCCGTATTGGCGGGTTTTGTTTTGCCCACACTCTCTCCACTCCACTAGGTAGGGAACCCGACCATAAAGCGCCGGGCTAGGCTGACGAAGCCCGCTGCGCGGGCTGACACCCTCACCCCCGGCCCCTCTCCTACCTGACGGCGGGCAAGGGGAACCACGACGTTACCGCAGAGACCCTTGCGCAACCGAACGCCATTTCGCCCCGTTCCCGCGCTAGTAAACACGGAGACGGGGGTGAGGGTGAAGCGGCCCATCTCGGTGCTGTGATTGACCCCGTCCCCCTTCCCCTCCCCTAGTGGGGGAGGGGCACTTGGTTCCTCCCTTGCTTGCTGGGAGAGGACCGAGATGAGGGTCACAAACGCTGCTCCCCGTCTTTCATTGCGAACCGAGCGTAGCGAAGCGGAGCCATCTCCACCTTCAGCGGGAAGGGGCGCTCACCGCAATGGCACAGGTTGCAGCAGGTGATAACAGCGAGGCACGGTTGGCGGCAGTGCCGCCAGCGGGTTCATGCTCGCTACCGCACACCTCTCCCGCACAATGAAAAGCGCACCCACTCCGCGCAGTAGGGCACCATCACCAGATGTTATCCCTCTGGCAACAATCCCCCCTCGAGCGCCAACAAAGCCCACTTACGCTCGATCCCCCACCGAAAACCATGCAACTTACCATCAGCGCCGATCGCGCGATGGCACGGCACCACCACCGCCAGCGGATTGGTTGCGCAGGCCCGGCCCACAGCCCGCGCCGCCGTTACCGGCAGGCCAAGGTCGCAGGCCAGTTGGCCGTAGGTGCGGGTGCTGCCGCGCGGGATGGCCAGTAGCGCCTGCCATACCCGCTGTTGAAACGGTGTACCGTAGAGATCGAGCGGCAATGGCGGCAGATTAGCCTCATTGCGCAGATAGGCCGCAATCGCCGCAACAGCAACCTCTGGCAGTGAACCACCAATGATCGGCGTTGCCCGGAATTCAGCGCAGAGCACAGTCAGGAGCATCGCATCGTCATCACCAAGATAAACGGCGCACAGACCGTTGACGGTCGCAGCAGCCAACACCCGGCCGAGCGGGCTATCGGTGAACGCAACAGCAATTGGATCATTGTCCATCATTGTTTATGACTGAACGCCAGCTTGCAACTCTTCCGCCAGATCGATCGCGCGCAACGATGCCGCCGCTTTGTTGCAACTTTCGTTGAATTCGTATTCGGGTGTGCTGTCGGCGACCACGCCAGCGGCGGCTTGGGCGTAGGCCACACCGTCTTTAACGATCAAGGTGCGCAAGGCGATACAGGTATCAAGGTCACCGTTGAAGCCGAGGTGGCCAACTGCACCGGCATAGACGCCGCGCTGCTCACCTTCGAGTTCGGCGATGATCTCCATCGAGCGTATCTTGGGCGCGCCGGTGACGGTGCCGGCAGGGAAGCAGGCGCGCAGCGCGTCGATCGGCTTCAGATCAGCACGCAGCCTACCGGTGACCTCCGATACAATATGTTGCACGTGGCTGTACTTCTCGATAGTCATAAAGACCGGCACCTGCACTGTGCCGGGTTCGCTGATCCGGCCCAGATCGTTCCGACCTAAATCCACCAGCATCAGATGCTCGGCACGCTCTTTCTCATCGGCCAGCAGCTCGGCGGCCAATCGCTCGTCTTCGGCAGCATCGCGCCCGCGCCAACGGGTGCCAGCAATCGGGCGGGTCGTTACCTTGCCGTCGCGCACCTGCACCAACATTTCGGGCGACGCGCCGACCAAATCGCCTTCACCAGTGCGAATGTAAAACATATACGGCGAAGGGTTGATCGTGCGCAGGGCGCGATAAATGGTGAAGCTGTCGGCGCTGGTGGCCTTGCTGAAGCGTTGCGAAATCTGCACTTGGAAGATGTCGCCGGCCATGATGTACTCTTTAGCCCGCAACACTGCCGCCTTAAACTCAGCTTCGGTACGGTTCGAGACCGCCGGATTCGGCACGGTACGCGCCGGCGTGTTATGCGGCTCGTAGTTACGCAAGCTGAAACCAATAGTCGGCGGCAACGGCTTTTGCAGCCGGGCAATCAACGTCTCGATCCGATGGACGGCACGCTGATACTCGGCGGCTAGATCCTCGACATCGAGATGGACGTGCGAGATAACAATGATTTTGTGGCGGACGTGATCGAAGGCAAGCAACGTATCAACAAACATCCACCAGCTATCGGGCATGTCGTAGGGACGCACCGGCGGTACCGGCAGTCGCTCGAAGTAGCGGGCCGACTCGTAAGCGAGATAGCCAACTGCGCCACCGACAAAGATCGGCAGGTTGGGCAGGCGGATCGGGCGGTAGGCGTTGAGATAGCTCTCAAGCACGATCAGCGGATCGGTGTACGAGAGGGTCTGCTTATAGCCACCATGGGTCGCCTGCGCCACGCCGTCGTGCATGCGCAGCACCATATAGGGATCGCTGCCGATGAACGAATAACGCCCCACATTCTGCCCGCCGGTCACGCTTTCCAACAGAAAGCCGAGACCATTCTGCGCGATCTTGAGATAGGCCGATACCGGCGTTTCCAGATCGGCCATAATCTCGCGGTAGATCGGGCAGAGGTTGCCCTGCCGACGCAATTCGTACATCTGGTCAAGAGTTGGGTAATACATGTTGATATCCTTACAATCGTGATGCTTCCGTAACGACGCACCGCCGCGCGCCGTCACCGGCGGGATTATTTGCGATCATTCGGCAACACAAACCCTACCCGCTCAAGGATGAGGGTCATCTTGGGTTCGGCAACGGCGCGAGCCTGTTCGGCGCCAATGGCCAGAATCCGATCTAGCTCAGCCGGATCGTTCATCAACTGGTAGTAGCGCTCGCGGATGGGACGGAGCGACTCGACCACAACCTCGGCCAGTTCCTTCTTGAGTGCGCCATAGCCTTTACCAGCAAAATGAGCCTCGATCTCAGATCGACTCTTTCCGGTAAGCAGCTCATAGATTTGCAAGAGATTGTTGACGCCGGCCCGTTCTGGGTCATCGCTAAAGCGAATCTCGTTGTAGGAATCGGTCACTGCACGCTTAATCGCCCAGCGAATCTCGTCGGGGTCATCGACAATCCGAATAGCATGACCACGAGCCGTTTCCGACTTACTCATCTTCACTGCCGGATTATCCAACCCCATAATGCGGGCACCACTCTCGCGGATCACCGGCTTGGGAATGACGAAGGTCTCGCCGTAGAGATGGTTGAAGCGCTGGGCCAGATCGCGGGTCAGCTCAATATGCTGCTTCTGATCCTCGCCCACCGGCACCTCATCGGCATCGTAGAGCAAAATGTCAGCGGCCATCAGCACCGGATAGGTGAGCAAACCGGTCATCACGCTCTCTTGCTTTTGTGCTTTGGTCTTGTATTGGGTCATACGTTCGAGCCACCCCAACGGCGTGACGCAGCTAAAGACCCACGAACATTCGGCATGGGCGCGCACGTGGCTCTGCACAAAGAGCGTCGTCTGTTGCGGATCGATCCCGCAGGCAAGCAACAGCGCGGCGAGTTCGCGGGTTTGCTGGCGCAGCGCCGCCGGCTCTTGCGGCACCGTAATCGCGTGCAGGTCAACGATACAGATAAAGTTAGTCTTCTGGCCCTGCCCCGCGACCCACTGCTGGATGGCACCCAAATAGTTACCGATATGCAGATTGCCCGAAGGCTGAATGCCGGAAAAGACCCGTGGTTTGCGATCCATAAGCTAACCTCTTGTCAATGTCTACCGCAAGGGTGTGGTACGAGTAAGCCAACTATCTTTACCGCCGAGATCACAGAGAACGACGAAGGGAAACTCCATGCGGTCTGCGTCTCATCGGAGCATTTCCTCAACAATGCTATACTAGGAACATCGTTACCTTTCAGCAGCGTTTTAGGTACCAAATGAAGCGTTTGATCCTCTTGCTTGTTATGATCGGGCTGCTCGCCAGCCTGAGTGCGCCCATCACGCCGGCGCTGGCCGAGACGACCGCAACCTTCATTAGCCTCAATTCGGTTGTGCAACCGCTGACCCCTACCCCAGTAGCAGTGCGCATCACCGGCTACGACGGCCCAGCCACCCTGCTCGTCTTCGACAGCCGTAGCCGGTTTGCCGGCTCGTTTGCATTGACCATCGCCAATGGCGACGGATGGGTCGAAGTAACGCCGCGCGGCGCGTTGGGCGATCATTGGGCTGCCCTCTTCACGGCTGAGGGGCGGATGGTCGCTAACGGAACGATCTACCGGCTGGAGGCCGAAACCACCCTGCGCACCGGCGTGGCCAGCTACGACCGGCTGTACCCGACCGTGCGTCAATTTATGGCCGCCGACCGACTGAGTTACCTGCTCGACGGACAAGTGGTGACCGGCTACCGCTCGCCCGACAGCCCACTGCTCTGGCTGCGCGATCACTACTATCAAAACCGCGCCTTCCGCTACTTTGAGAGCGAGGTACGTTCGCTGCCAGAAGCGTTTGCCCGTGTACAAGCGCCCGACGGCAGCCTGCCCGACTTTTTGGCTCGCCCAGAATGGAAGATCGCCGCCTTCCGTACCCCGGTCGAAGCCGACGTAGAATACCTCTTCGTGCAGTTGGTCTACGAGACGTGGCAAGTCACCGGCGACACGGCGTGGATGTTGCGCATGCTGCCGGCAGCGCAACGCGCCATCGACTACACGATGCGCGATCCACTGCGCTGGGAACCGGCACTGGGCTTGGTCAAGCGCCCCTTCACCATCGACACGTGGGATTACGAATACGGCCCGCCGATGATCAATCCGAATACCGGCGAACTGGGGCCGCGCCACTGGATCGACGACCAGACCAAATGGGGCATCTTCCACGGCGACAATACCGGCTTGGCAGCCGCACTTACCATGCTGGCCTTGATGGAAGAGACGGCAGGACAGGCCGATCTGGCCGCTGTGCGCCGCGCCATTGCCGCTGACCTGATGGTGCGACTCAATGCGCTGAGTTGGAATGGTCGCTTCTACACCCATCACGTCAAACTCATTCCCTACGACGTGCCCGGTGTCGATGAAGCCGAGCAACTGAGCCTCTCGAACGCAATTGCGCTCAATCGCGGCGTCTTGACCGAATCGCAAGGGCGCGCGATTGTCGCCGAATACCTGCGCCGCTTGAACGATCCAAACCGGATCGCCTTTGCCGAATGGTACAGCATCGACCCGCCTTTCCCATCAGGCGCATTCGGCATGAATGGCCGGCTGGGCGAACGTCCGGGAGAGTACGTCAACGGCGGCGTCATGCCGCTGGTCGGCGGCGAACTGGCCCGTGGCGCGTTCCGGTACGGTTATGAAGCCTACGGTTTCAACATCGTGCAGCGTTACATCGACCTGATCGAACGTACCGGCGCAACCTACCTCTGGTACTACCCGACCGGCGGTATTGCACCGGTTCATGAATTCTTGCCCACCGACGGCTGGGGCGCGAGCGCTATGCTCGGCGCGTTAGTCGAAGGCGCTGCTGGGATTGAAGACCAGCACATCGCTTTCAATACCGTCACCATCTCGCCGCGTTGGCCCGCCGATCCGGTGTACGCGATCCGTGATGTCTACGCCGTCGCCCGCTACGCCGCCGGCGACGGTTATGTCGCCTATCGCTGGCAATACACGCCAGCGACCGCCAACCAGCCGAGCCGGATCGATCTCACCGCCACCGGCAGTGGCGACAGCTTCCGCTTACGCCTGTTTGTGCCGGCAGGCGCGAGTCCGCAAACTGTGACGCTTAACGGTGCGCCGGTTCCCGTGCAGATTGAGCAGGTTGGCTTGAGCCGGTACGCCGTCATCGCCACCGCCGGGCCGATCGCCACCGTTAGTGTCACGTTAAGCCGGTAAGTAAGTAGTAGGGCCACAGCGGCGCGGTAGCCCTACTACCCCGCCGCCCATCACGCACCCACCGACGGCAAGCCGGCCAACGCCATCGCCACCTCGGCGTCGGAATATTCGTAATCGCGCAACTTACCGGCCTGATAATCCATATAGGCCTGCAAGTCGAAATGGCCGTGGCCGCACAAATTAAACAGAATCACCTCGCTCTTGCCCTCCTCCTTGCAGCGGAGTGCCTCGCGGATCACGCCAGCGATGGCGTGATTGGCTTCGGGGGCGGGCAAAATGCCCTCAGTGCGAGCAAATTGTACGCCAGCAGCGAACGTCTCAAGCTGCTGGATGGCAATCGCTTCAATCACGCCCAACTCAAGCAGATGGCTGACGAGCGGCGCCATACCATGGTAGCGCAGACCACCGGCGTGAATACCGGGCGGCACGAAGGTGCTGCCAAGGGTATGCATCTTCACCAACGGCGTGAGATGCGCGGTATCACCGTAGTCATAGGCGTATTTACCCTTCGTCAGCGAGGGGCAAGCCGCCGGCTCGACCGCAACCACCCGCAACGGATGCTCGCCGCGCAGCTTAGCACCGATGAACGGGAAGGCAATGCCAGCAAAGTTCGAGCCGCCACCGGTACAACCCACCACCACATCGGGATAATCGCCGGCCATCTCCATCTGGATCATCGCCTCTTGGCCGATGACCGTCTGGTGGAGGAGCACGTGATTAAGCACACTACCAAGCGCGTAGCGAGTATCATCACGCTGGGCCGCCACTTCCACCGCCTCAGAGATCGCAATGCCAAGGCTACCGGTGCTATCGGGATGCTCGGCCAAAATCGCGCGGCCAGACGCCGTCTCGGTGCTGGGGCTCGCAATCACCCGCGCGCCGTAGGTCTCCATCAGCGCCCGCCGATAGGGCTTCTGGTTGTAGCTGACTTTGACCATAAACACCTCGACCTCAAGGCCGAAGAGCGCACCAGCAAAGGCGAGCGACGATCCCCACTGGCCAGCGCCGGTTTCGGTCACCAACCGGCGCACACCCTCGATCTTGTTGTAGTAGGCCTGCGCCACTGCCGTATTCGGCTTGTGACTACCGGCCGGGCTAACACCTTCATACTTGTAATAGATGCGAGCTGGCGTATCGAGCGCGCGCTCAAGCCGGCGGGCGCGGAAGAGGGGCGTTGGCCGCCATTGCCGGTAGATCGAGCGCACCTCATCAGGGATCGGGATTGTGCGCTCGATGCTGACCTCTTGCTTGATCAACTCCATTGGAAAGAGCGGCGCGAGATCGGCGGGGCCAATCGGCTGGCCAGTCGCCGGATGCAACGGTGGCGGCGGCAGCGAAGGCAGATCGGCGGCGATGTTGTACCACGACTCCGGCAGGTGATCTTCGTTAAGCAGATACTTGACCGTTTCCACAGACACCCTCCTCACAGCAAGAAACCAACAAAAAACTCTCGACCAAATTGGTCGAGAGACGGGGAAACCGCGGTGCCACTCTCGTTCGCCGCTGCTCGCACAAGCGACGCACTCTGCAGGTGCTGTCGGCCAAGCCGTTCCACACCTCGCGCCCTGATAACGGTGGCGTCTCCGGCAACGGCTACTATGGGGCAAACCCGGTTCACCGCGCGACTCACAGGCCCATTCACAAGCGCCGAACTCGCTGGTCTCGCACCATCACCGGCTCGCTGGACTGTCGCCGCGCTTGCTACTCTTCCTGATCAACGTCAGTTATTTAAATGTGGACGAAGTATACCATTCCCGACGGCGAGAGTCAATGCAGGATGTGTTTACTGCAGGGGGCATAGAGATTTGATGGTTTAGCCATGGCTGTGCATTCGCGCGACTGCTATAATGAAAGCGTTATCAGCCATTCGCAGAAAGGGAACCCCAATGTCAACCGCCGGCAACGCGCCCGACGAGCTGGTCTATCCTAACTAGATTAGCAAAGAGTGGTTATTTGACCTCTACCACAATGCCTACTTCGAGGTTGAACGCGACAGCGACGATGACGTGTGTATCCGGCAAGACTTTCGCATCTGGGCCTTCCCGATCCGTGAAGGCGAACAGATCCGGTTTATGACCCAGTTTCGGGCTAGCCCGGCACACGATCTGGCCGAGCGGCTGCTGTACGTTAACCGCGTCAACGACGAATTGCACATCGTGCGCGCCTACGTCGATCGCGACGGCGACATCGGCTTTGACGACTATCTGGTTGTGTCAGGCGGCGTCACGCGGCGCAATATCATCTTCGCCACCCGCGCCTTCGTCGATCATGTGCTGGCCGCACTGACGAAGGACGAGACGGAGGTGATCGCGTAAGCCCCCATGCTCCCCTTTCAGGTTGCAAACAGAACATCTGATCCAGCACAGCCGCTTGCCGCTGGACAGGGAACCCGGCCCTTCAGCGCCGGGCTACACTGACAAAGTCTGCTACGCGGGTTGATGGCTCTCACCCCTGCCCCTCTCCTACCTGACGGCGGGTGAGGGGGGAGCTGCTAAATGGAGCGTAAGGTATTGCGGGAACGGAACACAATAGCGCGCCTCTCCTGAGCCGGTGGATTAAGAGACGAACAGAACGTTGGTCGAGTACAACGATCGCTGTGCGATGCTTCAACGCTCGACTCTACGCACCCCTCTCCCACGCTCGCAGGAGAGAGGCTAAGGATGATGGCGAGCCGGCGCATCGCGAAGCCATCAACCGCATCTGCGCTCACGCGATCTGTCCGTCCTCGAAATGCTCCCTATCATGCATGGCAGTAAAGCTTCCGCAGCCCCCAACGCGGCGTCCACTGCCACTGGCAGCAGTGGACGTTGCCGTAGAGTGCGCCAGCAGCAGCGCCGCAGGCCACGGCCATACCACGCAGCGCAACGCAGCCGTCGCTCACGAGCTAATAGCCCCTGACGTGACTGCCGAATGTTGCAGCCATAGCGTGTAACCGCATTCGCAACTTGATGATTGGATATGAGATTCAGGCTAGTCATAGGGGGATCATACTCGCATGAATCAACAACGGCCACCTGTCGTAGGTGGCCGGAGAGTGGGGGAGTGAGGGCGGTGTGCAGATTAGGAGCTATTTTGTCTTGCGGCGACCACCGCAAATCGCTTCGCTTGACGATATGCACTATAGCAATCTGAGATTAGCCGCAGATTAATCGAACATTAGATGCGTGTTAACGTCTTGCCAAGCCCGGTGAACCACCCATGTTATCCACAATTCCACCAGTTATCCACAATTTGTATGTTAAGCCGCTAAGGATGAGGAGTGGGGAATGGCAATCATAGGTTACCCAACCATCTCCACGCCAATCTCAGCGTGACCAGCTTAGAAAAGCGGTGTATACTCAAACAGGAGGTCTCTGCACAGGAGTTTAGATAGAGGAGTAGAGCGTGTCGCAACGAATTGTGATTGTCGGCGCCGGGCCGGGCGGATTAGCGACTGCCATCCGGCTGGCCGGGCGCGGATATCAGGTGGAAATCTTTGAGGCGGTTGACCGTCCGGGCGGACGGATGCGTGGCTTCTCGCTCGGCGATTATCATTTCGACACCGGCCCGACCATCTTGCAAGTGCCGCGGGTCTACGACGAATTGTTCAGCAGCGCCGGATTGCGCTTTAGCGATTACGTGACCCTCGTGCGGCTCGAACCTAACACGCGCATCCGGTTTTGGGATGGCGAATACCTCGATCTCACCTCAAACACCGCCGCCTTCAAAGCGCAACTAGCCCGCTTCGATCCCGCGTTGCCCACCGAGTTTGAGCGGTGGTACATCGAGCACATCCGTAAAAATGTGGTCGGCTACGGGCCATACCTCGGCACGCCAGTGCGCACTCCGCTCGGCTATCTCAAACCGCACGAAGTGGCGGCAGCACTAGCCTTTCGGCCTTGGGAAAGCCTGTATGACCACTTCAAACGCTTCTTCCGCGACGAGCGGGTGGTGTACGCGCTGTCGTACCAAGCGAAGTACCTTGGCATGCACCCCACCGCCTGCTCGAGCGTCTTTAGCCTTGTCACCTTCCTCGAATTCGCCGAAGGCATCTGGCACCCGATTGGCGGCTTCCGGGCGCTAGCGGCGGGGCTGGCTAAAGCAGCGACTGATCTTGGCGTGACGATTCACTACAACCGGCCAGTCAAGCAAGTGTTAGTCGAAGGCGACACAGCGACCGGTATCGAGCTAACCGATGGCGAGCAGGTGCGTGCAGACGCAGTGGTGGTCAACGCTGACTTCGGTCACGCGCTGACCCACATCATCCCGCCGCATGCGCGGGGCAAGTATACTGATCAAAAACTGAACTCAATGGAATTCTCGTGCTCGACCTTTATGCTCTATTTAGGCGTAAACCGGCGCTGGGACAATCTGCCCCATCATCAACTCTACCTTTCATCGAGCATTCGCCGCAACGATCCGTTGTGGGCGAAGAGTGCAGTGCTCGATGAAGAAGACCCGTCATTCTACGTCTGCAATCCAACAATTGTCGATCCAGCCAATGCGCCACCCGGCCACAGCACGCTGTTTGTATTGGTGCCGGTGCCCAACTTGCGCTACCCGGTTAATTGGCCAGCGGTCGAGCAACGCTACCGCGACCTCATTATTCGTCAGATGGCCAAACTCGGCTTTGAGGATGTCGAGCGACACATCGTAGTTGAGCGGCGCTACACCGCTGAGACGTGGCGCGACGAGCATCACACTTATCTTGGTGCAGTCTTTAACCTGATCCACAGTTGGAGCCAGCTCGGCCCGTTCCGGCCCCACATCCGGCACGACGGAGCGCGCAATTTGTATTGGATTGGCGGCGCCGTGCATCCGGGCAGCGGGTTGATGACGATTTTAGAGGCGGCCAAGAGCGCGGTGCATTTCATTAGCGAAGACGTACCTTTGGTGCAACCAGCGACAGTCGGGCGGTAAACCATAGGGCCGCACTGTGGTGCGGCCCTACCGGTCATCTCAATCACGGCTGCAGCCCCACCTACGACATCCGACATCAATCACGCGCGCTGCCATGGGCCAACGCAAATAGCTCATCGACATCCAACAGCAAGGCCGGCTGCGGCAAATCGCGCACCACGCCGCACGAAATACCATCGATGTGATCGAGCGGTGCCAAACCATCAGGGCCGACCCGATGCAAGCTTATCACCTCATCGACCAGCAAGCCAATTTCCGGCGGTTGCTCGATATCTGGCGCAGCGAGCAGAATATGGCTATCGAGGGCATAACCGGGCGGCTCGCCGAGCAGCGAGCGGCCATCAATCACCGGCACCGTCGCACCGTGCAGTGTCACGATTCCGCAGACCACAAGCGGAGCATCACCGGGAGGCGCTAACTCGCTCAGACGGGTGGTATGCACTACGGTCTGCATTGGCAAGGCCACAAACCGGCTGCCAATGCGACAGACAACCACCATCGCGGTGGGGGGCGGTTTCAGCAGGCTCATAGAGACCTCCTCGTCGAGTAGCGGTAATGGTTTAGGTTCGCTACGAATACTCAAAAGCGCGCCAACAGGTTGGGGCATCTTCGGTTGCGCTCTGCGGCTAGCTCTTCATCGCTCACCCTTCGCCGGCCAAGCGGACGAAAAAACGATGCAATCATTACCAACGTTCACACAGCGGACAGTAATCGCGGCCAGTGCAAACGTGACTCAAACCATCTCGACTTGTTCATACTGTACCGTGGAGAACAGCAGAGCAGAGTTACAATCGGGCAACGCGCAATGAACGTTAAACCGACGGTCTATATCGGGCTGGATTTAGCGTGGTCGGAACGCAACCCCAGCGGGTTTGTCGCCTGTGTTGGAACACCAGCCGGGGCGCGGCTCGGGCAGCCGCCAAGCCGTCTGGTGACGAACGAAGCCATCGTGCAAGCCATTCGCGCCGCAATCGGTGATGCGCCCGCCATCGTTGCGATCGATGCCCCATTGATCGTCCCCAACGAGAGCGGACGCCGTGAAGCTGAAGCTGATCTGGCCGCCGTATTCCGGCGGTACGATGCCGGCCCGCATCCGGCCAACCGACGCTTGCTGCGCCGCTACGGCGGGGTACGCGGCGAGGCGCTGCTGACCGCGCTAGCCGCGGATGGGTTTGTCTACGTGCCCGCCATTGAGGCCGGAATGGATGGGAGGTTCATCATCGAAGTCTTTCCCCACCCGGCAGCGGTGGTCTTATTTCGGCTGCCGCATATCTTGCGCTACAAAGCGCGGCCCGGACGAGCGATACACGAGCGTCGTAGTGAACTAGGACGCTACCTCGCCCTCCTGCGCAACTTGAGCACGGGCGATCCACCTTTGACTGGCATTGATGATATGTGGCGCGAGATCGACCTCGATCGCCTTGGCCCTAGCGCACTGAAGGCGATTGAAGACGAAGCCGATGCGTTGCTCTGCGCGTACATTGCCCTCTACGGCCAGCGTTGGGGCACGGCGCGCTGCCGCAGCTTCGGCACGGCGGAGGGTGGAGCGATTTTTACGCCGTACTGGGCAGAGAGCGCCTAACCTCAGCGCACGACGGAGTACGGCGGTTATCCTACCACGCGCTACATGTCCCGACCGCCCCTTCAAAAAAGTATAGACATAACAAAAAAACCGGCGTGAGTGCAGAATTCTGCACGCCGGAGCGCTTGCAGCGCCACTTCCCGAACAGTATGCTAAATCACAACGGCCCCCAATGAGCTAGACTGCTGGCAACGAAGCCGAAACCGAGGGAAGGAAGCACGTGATGGCAACCCACTACCATCCGCCGCAGCAGGTATGGATGTTCTTCGCTGTCACTTATGGGTTCTCGTGGCTCTTTTGGATTCTCGCCGCGCTCATCACCCGCGGCGTCACATTCCCATCTTCACTCACTGATATCCTCAGCGGGCCATTCAGCCGCCTTTGGCCCCTCACTGGCAGCATTGGCACTCACGTGGCAGCACGAGTGATGGGGCGGCGTGCGGACGTTATTACGCCGGGGAGTGGACTTTCACTTTGGCTGGCGCTGGTTGGCCATCATTCTGATTGGGCCGATGATCATCTTTGGCAGATCGATCATCGTTGCGACCAGCATCAGCGGACGCACCATCGATCGTTTGGTCATCAGCGACCCGCTCTTCGCCCTGATCGCGTTCTTCGTCATTCTCTTCACCAGCGGGCCCCTGCAAGAAGAATTTGGTTGGCGCGGCTATGCCTTGCCACGCTTGCAAGCGCGTTACGGAGCCACCAGCGCCAGCTTGATCGTTGGTGTGGCGTGGTGGTTATGGCATACGCCGGCGGCCTTCATTCCGGGCCGGTTTATGGCCAACGACATCTTCACGTTCAGCGCCTTGGCCATCGTGATTATTCTCACGTCATTCCTCGTTACTTGGATCTACAATCACACCAACGGCAGCATCCTCGCTTGCCTGTTGTTGCACACTGCGATGAACTGGTCAATCTGAGTGGTGATGCCAGCAATGCAGATTGACCTCATTACGATTGAGGGTATGATCATTCCTCTTGCGATCGTTGTGGAGTTGAACACAACGCGAACAACTCGTTTTTTGAATCATCAACTGCGACCACCATGCTCGACAACAGCGCCAGCACCGAACTCTTTTACCAATTTGGCCTTGCCCTGCTCATCGGCGCGCTGATTGGCTTGCAACGCGAACATGCCCACGGCGCCAGCGGTGATCTCTTCGCCGGCGTGCGCACGTATGCCATCGTCGGCGTGATCGGATGCGCGGCTGGATTGGCAGCGCTGACCCTGCAAGCGCCGGAAATCTTTGCGGCACTGGTATTGGCGGTAGGCGGGTTATTGATCGCAGCCTACGTGTTAAGTCATGGCCGCGATGGCCCCGGCCTGACCAGCGAGATGGCCGTGCTCATCACGTTGCTCTGCGGCGGAATGGTCGCGTGGGGTTATAGCACGGTAGCCACAGCGATAGGAGTGGCCATCGCCGTCCTGCTAGCGCTCAAAGCGCGTTTGCACGGCTTAGCGCGCCAGCTCAGCCCGCAAGATATGCAAGCGGCCCTCACCTTGGCCGCCATCAGCCTGATCGTCTTGCCGGTGTTGCCGAACACCCCCGTTGGGCCGGCCCCATTTGATGTAATCAACCCACAGAAGATCTGGCTCCTTGTCGTCTTAATCTCGACGCTGAGCTTTAGCGGGTATGTGCTCCACCAAATCATTGGCGCCACTCGTGGTATCGCGCTTACCGGCCTGATCGGCGGAATCGTCTCTTCAACCGCCGTAACACTCAGCAACACCCAACGCAGCCGGATCGCGCCGGAGTTAAGTCAAGAATACGCACTGGCCATTTTGCTCTCGTGGGGGGTGATGTTCGTGCGGATCGGGTTGCTCACCGGAGCAGTCGCGCCCCCGGTTCTCCAAGCCTTGTGGCCGATTTTGCTGGCCGGTGGCAGCGGCTGCCTGCTCTGGGGAGGGTGGCTGGCCCGCCAAGCGCGCCAGCACGAAGGAGCGCCGCTGAGCTTTGGCAATCCGTTGGAATTACGTTCAGCGATTGGGTTTAGCCTGCTCTATGCGGCCATCCTTGCCGGCGCCAATTTTGCGCGTGTTCAGTTTGGCGATGCTGGTCTCTTTATCACCAGCATCTTCGGCGGTCTCGTTGATGTTGATGCCATCACGTTATCACTCAGCGAGCTAGCGGTGGCCACTGGCGGCTTGACCAGCGAGCTAGCCGCTAGGGCAATTGGGGTCGCGGTGCTCACTAACACGGTAGTCAAAGGCGGGATCGTTCTGGCCGGTGGCAGCACCCACTTGCGGCGCGCCATTGCGCCGGCGTTGCTCTTAATCAGCGGGACGATACTGGTCACACTCTTTTGGCCGTGGTAAGATCACATCACGCCAGCTACCAGACGAGCGGCACTAACCGCCACGATCGTTGCTGGTATTCGCGGTAACTGGGGATGGAAGCCGACAGCATCCGTTCTTCATAGCTCAGCTTGGTCACCAATACCGCCAGCAAGAGCAACCACAACCCCCAGCGCCACAACGCTGGCGACGCTAACACCCATGCCAGCGCCGCCAGCAGCAGACTGGCGTACATTGGGTGACGGATCAGGCGGTACGGGCCAGTGCGTACCAATTCAACCCGCGGCAGCGGATCGGGCAGTACCGAGAGGCGGTGCAGCCGCATTGTGAGCAAGGCCCACAACCCAAGCGCCAACCCGGCGGCTAGCAACCCCAGCAAGAGCGGTGACGAGGGAACCAATGGGCCAGTGAAAGCAATTGCTCCTAAACTTGCAAACTGGCCGAACACTAAACCAAACGAGCGTAACGGCGAACGAATCATCAGCAGCAACCTCCTGAGGTATAACCAGATAAGGCCTACGTTCATGATTGCATCAATTCGCGGCATGATCCAGAGCATTGGCACCGATCACCTGATCGTCGAAACTGGCGGCGTCGGCTTCCTCATTTACGCGCCACGCCCCACGCTGGAAGCCGCCGGCGCAGTTGGCAGCGACATCTTCTTGTATACGATCTTGATTGTGCGGGATGACGCGCTCATGCTGTACGGCTTCAGCGACAATACCCAGCGCGGTCTGTTCGAGCAACTGATTGGGGTAAGCGGAGTAGGGCCAAAGATGGCGCTGAGCCTACTCTCAAGCGGAACCCCGGATGAAGTCCGCCGTATGATCGCCGGTGGCGACCTGACCCGGCTGGCGCGGGTGCCGGGAATTGGCAAGAAAACGGCGGAGCGAATTGTGCTTGAACTACGCGGCAAGATCGATCTCCGCCAACTAGCGAGCGCCGGCAGTCCAAGCACAAACGTGATCGACCGTGAACTGAGCGATATTTTGGTCAGTTTGGGCTATAGCGCCACCGAGGCAGCGGCCGCGATCGCCTCCTTGCCGGCCGACGCGCCGCCGGCGTTAGAGGAGCGCTTACGGTTGGCGTTGCGTTATTTCGGGAGCGCCTAAGTTGGCCAACCGGCGATCACCGGCCTCCCGTCGGCAAACCGTTCGATCTGGGCCAAAGCGATCACCGGGAGACCTAGCGTTACCAAGGGATCCCGCCCCTGTTGGAACATCTTCTCAACCACAAACGCCGCCGCCACAAGGTTGGCGCCGGCCTCTTGTGCCATTTCCGCCAATGCCAGTGCCGTGCGCCCATTCGCCAAAAAATCGTCCACTATCGCCACCCGCGAACCAGCGGGCAGAAAGCGAGCCGTAATCGCCAACTGAGTCTCGCGGCCCTTGGTCGGCGAGGGCACGCGGCGGGTCAAGGCTGGGGCAGGTACAGCGGGATCATACTTTTTCGCATAAACTAGCGGGATCCGGCAGGCAAACGCGGTGGCAAGCGCCGGCGGAATGCCGCTTGCTTCCGCCGTTAAAATCAATTCAGGAGCGAATGGCACTAACCGGTTGGCCAACTCAGCGCCGATCGCGTGCATCAGGTCGGTATCAATACGGTGATTCAGAAAATGGTCGATCTTGATAATCCGGTCATCAACTATCATGGCCTCTTGCACGATCCGTTGGACGAGGGTGGGGAATGGATCACAAAGTCCTGAGCGAGTTCCGATCATAAACCATCCACCGTGCTAAGTACGGTACTTCAAGAGATCAACATGATAAAACAGTTCGAGAGAAAACCGTCATGATCGTAGTCTTGTGGAAGATGTGGATATGACCGTACTAACCGCTTCCCAATGGGCTAGATGATATGTGGAACGCATGGGAATGAGTATCCACATGGTGAAAAGAATTGACGAGGGAACGCAGTTGTTCCGCAGAACGTCCACGTGCTATCAACGACGTATTCCGCACGTTATCCACAAAGACGGCGAGTTTTCCACATAATATCGCCAGTTATCCACAAGATGGGGAAAAAGAATGGGGTGGCAAAACCACCCCACTGCGGAGACAGTCTGTGGAACTTACGATTTATCACTAGGACGATCGCGATCGCCGAGGTCTAGCGTATTGATGAAGTTACGGAAGATGGACAACGAATCTTCATTCAGTTCTGGTTCGGATTCTGGAGCAGATTCAGGATTGGTTTCTTCGCTACGGCTTGCACTGGGAGGAGCAGACTCATCAGCCTGTTCTTCCTCATCGAAGAGCACGCCTGCCTGATCCAGCACATGGTCTGCCACGAAGATCGGGGCTTGCACCCGTTCGGCGAGCGCGATCGCATCGCTGGGGCGGGCGTCAAGCTCGACCGTGCGCCCAGCCTGATCGATCACAATCCGTGCGAAGAAGGTGTTATCGCGAATGTCATTAACGTAAATGTGGCGAACTACCCCATCCAATTCGCCGATGGCAGCCTTGAGCAGGTCGTGGGTCATCGGCCGTTGCGGTTCTTGACCCTGAATAGCCATTGCAATGGCATCGGCCTCGAATTGACCGATCCAGATAGGCAGATAGCGATTTCCTTCGGTTTCGCGGAGGACGACGACCCGGCTCTGCGTTAACAGGCTGACACGGATACTATCGACAACGACTCGTATCATCGGCCGGCCTTTCATGAAACGCCCTTCACCGGTTCACAGGGGGAGGCCGGATCGGGCAGCGGAAGAATCAGCAGTTATATCTTATCATGCGATGAAAGATGCCGTCAAGATTGACAAACTACTCCGCTCGGTGTATGCTCTCTCGGTGAAGTGAGCGAGAACATGCAATGCAGGTTATCTTCGAGCAACCTCCATGGTATGAGCGATGGGTGCGCAGCCAGCGACGGTTAGCTGCGGCACGTAGGACTGCTCGCCGTCTGCGTGAAGGTCAGGTCCCGGCAAGTGATGCATTACTGGGCAGGGCCAGTCGGCGGGTAGTACGTTGGCAAATCCGTCCATCTCGCCATATCGGGCATCTCTTGCTGCTAGCGGCTGTCATCCTGATTCTTGCCACTGATCGCACGCTCCAGCTCCAGATGTTTACCCCCGTCACCCATGCTGTATCAGAGCCAGTCGTTACATCATTGCTGCCGGCGGAGCAAGTGGTTGTCGTTGCACCGGCGGTACGGCAGGCAGCAGCGCCGAGTGAGCTTGAACCCATTGCGCCGGCGGTGCGCGCACCCATACCTGTGGCGACCGCCTATCAGACGACCCACCTCCTCGCTGAGGGAGAGACGCTGGCTGAGGTGGCGGCGCGCTACCAGATCCCGCTCAGTACGCTCGTCTGGACGAATCAGCTTGATCGAGGCGATGCGCTGCGAGTGGGCCAGCCATTGCGGATTGCGCGCTTGGCTGGTGCGGCACATACAGTGTCTGAAGGGGAGACGTTAACGGTACTGGCTGAACGGTACGGTGTAGCGCCTGAGGCGATCGCCACCTTCGCGCCGAATCGGCTGCGTGATGGCCAGTTGATCGTTGGGCGCGAGATCTTCATTCCGGGCGGGCGATTACCGTGGACGGCTGAGCAGGAGGCGGCATTCGCCCACCGCACGGCTGAACCGGTTGGGATTGTATTAGCAGATGAAACAAATGTTCGTTCTGGACCGACCACGGATCACCCGCGACAGGCCCAGTTAGCTGCCGGACGGCAAGTCGCGCTGCGTGGCCGATACAACGATTGGGTCAAAATCGCGATCGGTGATGTCACCGGCTGGATCCGGAGTGATTTGCTCGAGTCGGATCCGGCGGTGGTAGCTGCCTTGCCGGAAGTGCGCGATTTCCCGCCGCCGCCGCCGCGTTGGGTTTGGCCGGCGCGTGGGATGGTGACGTCGGGGTTTGGCCCGCGCTGGGGCGGCTTCCACAATGGCATTGACATTGCCAACGCCGCGTGGACGCCAATTGTGGCGGCGAGTCGCGGTTGGGTCTACGAATCGGGCTGGTGTAGCGGATACGGGTACTGCGTGAAGATCCGGCATCCCGGTGGTATTGAAACAATTTACGGCCACTTGATAACAAAGCCGGTTGTGCGTGTCGGTCAGGAGGTCAGTACCGGCCAACTGATCGGCTATATGGGCAGCACGTATGATCGCGCTGGCGGCGGTTACTCAACCGGCGTCCATCTCCACTTCACCATCCTTGTCAATGGGCGAGCGGTGAATCCGCTGCGGTATTTGCCGTGAGGGGTGGAAGAGTTGCGAACAGATACACAAGAATTCCTCCTGACCGGCGCTCGGTAAGTAGCAAGTGACTCGTCTGCGTTTCTTTGCGGCTCTCCTCACTCAGGTGTCACGGTAACGTTTCCTCCCCTCTGGCTATGGTACAATAGCGGTTGGATTGGCTGCTTAGCGCGGGTGTTTCACGTGAAACAGCAACCGACAGCCTCGAAACCGCGAATATTAGCTATTGCTAACCAGAAAGGCGGTGTTGGTAAAACAACAACCGCCGTTAATCTCGCCGGTGAACTCGCCCGGCGTGGTCAGCAGGTGCTTCTTGTTGACATTGATCCGCAAGGTAACGCGACGACGAGCCTTGGGATTGCGAAGACCGCACTGACAGTAACAACCTATGATCTTCTGCTCGGTGGTGCGCCACCAGAGACAATACCGATGGCAAGTGGCCGTGAACGACTCGATATCATTCCAGCCGATCAGGAGTTAGCCGGAGCAGCGATCGAATTGGTCGATCTCAACCGGCGCGAGTGGCGGCTCAGCGATGGCTTAGTTCCCCTCTTACCGCGCTATGATTGGATTGTGATCGATTGCCCTCCCTCATTGGGCTTGCTCACCCTCAATGCTCTGTGTGCGGCCAATGCGGTGCTCATTCCGTTGCAATGTGAATATCTAGCGCTAGAGGGGTTAGCGCAGCTTAAGACTACGCTAGAACGGGTGCGCGAAAGGCTCAATCCTACTCTGCACATTCTCGGTGTGGTGATGACGATGTACGATGGCCGCACCAATCTCGCCCAACAGGTGGTTGATGAAGTACAGCGCTACTTTCCCCGCCTCATTTGCCGCACCTTGATCCCGCGCAGCGTGCGCCTGAGTGAAGCGCCGAGTTACGGGCGGATCGCTTACGAACATGATCCGCACGGTCGTGGTGCGCAAGCTTATGCGTTGCTGACCGAAGAATTGATTGGACGGGAGGAGCGATTGGTATGAGCCGGAAGCGTGGTTTGGGCAGCGGGTTAGATGCGCTCATTCCGTCATCAACGACGGAGCAAGCTGTCGTGCGCCAATTGCCGGTGGCGGCGATTCGGGCCAATCGCGCGCAGCCGCGCACGTCCTTTGATGAGGCTGCCCTCGCTGAACTCGTTGCTTCTATTCAAGAGCACGGCGTGTTGCAGCCGCTGATCGTAAGTGAAGACCCGGCTGACGGTTACGAGCTGATCGCCGGTGAACGCCGGCTACGCGCGGCACGAATGGCCGGCTTGACCACCGTGCCGGCCATTGTCAAGAATGCTACTCCCCAGCAATTCCTTGAATTGGCGTTGGTTGAGAATGTTCAGCGCGCTGACCTCAACCCCTTGGAAGAGGCCCAAGCCTATGAGACCTTGCGACGTGAGTTTGGTTTAAGCGATGATGATATTGCCCGCCGGGTCGGCAAAAGCCGGGTGGCGATCGTCAATAGCCGCCGTCTGCTCCGCCTTGCCCCTGCTACCCGGCAGGCCCTGCTCGACGGTGCGATCAGCGCTGGCCACGGGCGGGCACTGTTGCGGCTCGACGATCCCGCTGATCAACAAGCTGCGCTTGAACTGATCCAACAACGTGACCTGAACGTGCGCGATGTCGAACGCCTCACTGAACTGGCTAGCCAACCCGGGCTGGCGGCGCCTACCCGGCGCGCGTTGTGCGCCGGACAGATCGAACCGGCGCAGGCGCTGGCGTTGCTCCAGCTTACCGACCCCCAAATCCAAGCGGCCGCTTGCGAGGCGATGATCGCCCATCGTTTTGGCGTTGCCGAGAGTGAACGGCTCTGCGCGGCGTTGGCTGCCGGTGTTGAACTCAATGCGGCCATTGCAGCGCTGAGTCATCCCTCCAAACGTGTACCGCTCGCGCCATCTGCAGTACGACCTGCGCTAGAGCGATCACGCACCTCTGAGGCTCGTTCACCGGAAGATCAGATGGCACAGCAGATGTTTGAAGAGCTATTGCAAACCCCGGTGCAGATTTCGCGCAGCGGGCGAACGATCAGAGTGACGATTACCCTGTACGATGAAGAACAATTGCAAGGCTTGTACGATCGCTTATTAGGAAATGGCTAAGCGCGCTATGGTAGATGTTATTGCCTTTGGTAATCCGGTGTACGACGAGATTATCACGCCGGTGGTGCGCACCGAAGGGCGGGTGCTGTCGGGGTGTTCGACCAACGCCTGCCTTGCCCTCAGCCGGCTTGGCCGCACCACTGCACTGGTGGGACGGGTGGGGATCGATTACCTCGACCGGTTTCAGTCCGATCTGGTTCGCTACGGCATTGCGCCGTTTGTTGAAGTAGCTTCCCAGACCGGCGGGTTTAAGCTGGTGTACGATCATCGCGGTGATCGCACGCTCGATGTGCTCGGCGTGGCTGAACCGATTACCACCGTGCCGGCAGCCGTCGCCTCAGCTAAAGCGGTCATCGTTGGCCCGATTTTGCAAGAGACGCCGCTGGCATTGATCCAAGCCATCCGTAACCAAACCGATGCACCGATTTTTCTTGACCCGCAAGGCCTGCTGCGCCGGTTTAGCGCTGACGGCCGGATCGAGCACTTTTTGCCGGATGAATTCGCTGCGATCGCACCGCTGTGTCACGTGATCAAGGCGAATGAAGTGGAAACCAAAGTGATTACGGGTATTGATCCGCGGATCGATCCGGTGCTCGCGGCACGCCGGTTGCGCGAAACCGGCTGCGCGATTGCGATTGTCACCATCGCCGAAGCCGGTTCGCAGATTGATGATGGTGAACGCTCGATCACGATCCCGGCTTACACAACCGATGCCCGTGACCCGACCGGCGCCGGTGATACGTATCTGGCCGGCTTCTTGCACGCCTATCTCTCCGATCCGTGCGATCTCTTCCGGGCCGGCTGCACCGGCGCGGCGACAGCCTCGATCTGGATTGAGGATACCGGCCCTGATACACCGATCACATTGACCGAAGTGGAGCGGCGGACGTCCGCTCTGCGATCACAGTATTGATGATGACAAGGTCTGATGGATGAACGCTTTATTCATTGCCTAGCTAAAGGATGAACGTCAATGATGCCGTTGCTTGCTCGCTTTCGCCAGTTCTACGAACAGGCCTCCTTACCGCTTGGCCATTTCTGTACTCGTCTGGGAATCCATCCCAATGTGTTGACATATCTGAGCCTTGTATTCAGTATTTTGGCAGGTTATCTCCTCTCGCAACGCGCCTTCCTCTGGGGAGTGGTTGCTATCTTACTGATGGGGCTGGCTGATGTTCTCGATGGTGCAACTGCACGCGCCAGTGGCAAGGCAAGTGAGTACGGGACAGTGCTTGATCATGTGACCGATCGCTATGCCGAGGCGTTTGTGATGGGTGGTTTGATGCTCTCCGGTGTGGTGGCGCCGGTGTGGGCGCTGTTTGCGATCTTTGGCATGGTGATGGCGAGCTACGTGCGTGCCCGCGCAGAAGCGACCGGTAAATTGGATTCGTGCAATGTCGGTTTTGCCGGCCGGCAAGAAAAGCTTGGCCTGCTCTTGGTCGGGTTGGTGTTGATGCCTCTGTTCCCTAATTTGCCAATCCTTGAATGGGCAGTGATCGCTGTTGGGGTCGCCTCGCATATTACCGCCGTGCAGCGGCTGCTCTACACACGCCATATGCTGGTTGGTTCGGCCCGCGATCGAAAATTGCGCAAAGAATCAGGGGTTGCCTAATCAATTGCTTACGAGGTTGCTATGTCACTGTCAGAAGCTGAAGTTCGTCACGTCGCCCGCCTCGCTCGCATTGCCCTTTCCGATGAAGAAATAACCGTGATGCGGGCTCAGCTCTCGGCGATCCTTGACTATATCGCGATGTTGCAGGAGGTCGATGTAAGTGATGTGCCGCCAACGGCGCAAGTTACCGGCCTGACGACGGTCTGGCGGCCTGATGTGGTCGGTGAGATGTTGACCCAAGCGCAAGCGTTGGCTAACGCACCCGATCAGCAAGATGGCATGTTCCGTGTGCGGGCTGTGTTTGATGAATAGCACCGGTGATGGCTCGCTGCTTGTGCAAACATGGGAAACAGAAGTCGCTAGCCCTATCCTGATAGGGCTGGCGACTTTGCTTGATCGCGAGCCTTGCAGAAACATGTGCAACCTTTGGCAATACGGCAACGTCGTATCGCCAGCGATCAATCATGGTAACACTGGGAAAGGATACGGCGATGTACGGGAACAATGGCAACGGTTCGCGCCAATCGTATGTGATCATTGGCGGCTATCCGATCAAGTCGATCTATGTGATCATCTTCGGGTTGATCGTCTTGGGGTTGTTGATCTACTTGTTGCTGCGCTTCTTTAACATCAGTCTCACGATGCACTTTAGCGCCTTTGCCGGGGTGCTGTTGCTGATCGCCAATCTGCGTGAACTGTTGGGTGCTGGCTATACCCAGCGCGGCAGTACAGCTCTGCTCAATACACTGGTTGGCGGAGGCCTGATCTGTGCGTGGCTGGCCCAATTCTTTGTCTTCTTCTGGTTGCCCGCGTTGCTGGCGGTTGGCGTTGCGACGCCGTTGGTACTCAACCGGTCGGGTGTCTACACCACCTATCTGACTACCGCCCAGCAAGCCATTGAACGGGTACGCCGCTCCTTGGTGCGGTGAGAGGAACGTGGATAGGACGGAATGCAAGGGCGGGTTTCAAACCCGCCCTTGCTGTCTCCTACGGATAGATCCGGTACAACTGGCGCGGGAACGGGATCGTCTCACGGATGTGGCGGGTGCCGGTAAGCCACGCTACGACGCGCTCGATCCCCATGCCAAACCCGCTGTGCGGTACCGTCCCATACCGGCGTAGATCGAGGTACCATTCGTAGTCCTCGATCCGCAACCCGTGCTCGTGGATGCGCTGCTCAAGCAGTGCCGGGTCGTGGATGCGTTGCGAACCGCCAATGATCTCGCCGTACCCCTCTGGTGCTAACAAGTCGGCGCAGAGCGCCACCTCGGGCCGGTTGGGGTCGGGTTGCATATAGAACGCCTTCACCGCCGATGGGAAACGCTCGACAAACACTGGCCGGTCAAACTTCGAGGCGATCAGTGTTTCATGCGGCGCGCCGAAGTCTTCGCCCCACGGCAGCGGATCAGCTCCCTCAACTTCGCCTTGATGATGAGCAATCAATTCAATCGCCTGATCGTAGGTGATGCGTGGGAAGGGAGGGACGACCTGCTCGAGCATGGTGGTGTCGCGCTCTAGCACCTTCAGGTCTTCGCGTCGGCGATCGAGCACGCGACCTACAATCGCGCTGACAAATTGCTCTTGCAACCGCATGTTGTCTTCGTGATCGGCAAACGCCACTTCCGGCTCGATCATCCAGAATTCGGTCAAGTGCCGTCGCGTCTTGCTCTTTTCGGCACGGAAGGTGGGGCCAAAACAGTACACCCGGCCAAACGCCATCATACCGGCTTCAACGTAAAGCTGACCGGTTTGAGCGAGATACGCCTTGCCGAGATCAAAATAGTCAGTGGCGAACAGGTTGGTTGTACCTTCTGCGGCAGTTGCAGTGAGGATGGGCGTGTCGAAGCGGATAAAACCCTGCTCGTTGAGCCATTCTTGCGCGGCGGCGATCACTTCGGCCCGGATGCGCAAGATGGCGTGCTGCTTGGAAGAGCGCACCCAGAGATGGCGGTGCGCCATCAAGAATTCGACCCCATGCTCTTTGGGGGTAATCGGGTAGTCGTGGCTGGCGCCGATCAACTCAACTTCTTCTACGTCAAGTTCATATCCCCCCGGCGCTCGCTCGTCGGCGCGCACCGTGCCGGTAATCCGGCACGAACTCTCTTGGGTTAGCGCTTGCGCGGTGGCGAAGGTTGCTTCACTCACATTCTTTTTGAACGTCACACACTGAATAGTCCCGCTGCCATCGCGTAGGAGGATAAAAATCAGCTTGCCTTTCTCGGTCTTGTGGTAGACCCAGCCAGCTAATGTCACTCGCTGACCAACGTGGCGGGCAATGGTCGCGACGGTTGCAGTCGGCAACAGCGACATATACGCTCCTTAATTGTGCGCTACTGCCAAGGCGTTTACTATGTCGATCACAAACTTTCTGCAGCATGATTCGCTCTCATGTGATCGTTGATATTTGAGTCGCCTTGACGCCCTACTCTCCACTCACTATTCCCTTGTCTACCGCGTCAGTATGCCACGACTCAGAATGGCTGGCAAATTGACAGCAATCGCTCGTTACCGGATAATGCTTATCAAAGGCGCTTGATCGCGGCAAACGCCGCACAGAGTCTGATCTGCGAATTGTTCCTGTAGATGAGGAAGCGGCGATGAAAGCTGTGGTTCAGCAATGGTATACCCATCCGGCAGTGCGCGCCGCGTTGGCCGATCTGGCTGACTATCGTTCGACGTTGGCAACGGCGATCGAGATTCAACAGGTGCCGGCCCCAACCTTTGCTGAACGTCCGCGTTCGTCGCTGGTGAGCCAACGGATGCAGGCGCTCGGCTTGCACGATGTCGAGATCGACGAGCTTGGCAATGTCTATGGCCGCCGGCCCGGCCAGCGCGATCGTCCGGCGCTGTTGGTTTCGGCCCATCTCGATACCGTTTTCCCGGCCGATACCGATCTCTCAATTCGCTATGAAGGCGATCGGGTATACGGCCCCGGCATCGGTGATAACAGCGCCGGTTTGTCTGGTCTGCTGCGCTTGGCTGAAGTCTATCAGCGGTTTAATTTACCCACTACCAGCGATATCTGGTTTGTCGCGAATGTTGCCGAAGAAGGGTTGGGTGATCTGCGGGGGATGCGGGCTGTGATCGACCGGCTGCGCACCCGGCTCGGCGCTGTCGTGGTCATCGAGGGCTGCGATTTTGGGTCGCTCCACCATCAGGCGATTGGGGTGCGCCGCTTTCGGATCGAAGCTTCGGGACCGGGAGGCCACTCATGGGGCAATTTTGGTACGCCAAGCGCGATCCATGTGCTGGTGCGGCTGGCCGCCCGCTTGACCGAGTTGTATGTGCCGCTATCGCCCCGCACGACATTCAATATTGGCACGATTAGCGGCGGCACCTCGGTGAACACGATTGCTCAGCACGCCAGTATGCTACTTGATCTGCGCTCGGTGTCGTCGGCGGCGCTGGCCGATCTGGTCAATGAGGTCTACCGCTTGGTGGAAGAAGCGGCGCTCGAACAGCCTGAAGTGCATTTGCAATTGATCAAAGTCGGCGATCGTCCGTCCGGCGCGATCCCGCGCGAGCACCCGCTGGTGCAAGCAGCCGTGGCCGCGTATCAGATGGTCGGCGCACAGATTTCGTTCCAACAGAGCAGCACTGACGCTAACATCCCGCTCAGCATTGGTATGCCGGCGGTGTGCGTCGGCCTGACTGACGGCGGCAATGCCCACCGCACCGATGAGTATATCCTGCCGGCCAACCTGAGCCGGGGAATGCAGGCGTTGCTCTTGCTGACGTTGGCTGCTGCTACGATCGAGGGGTAAGGTGCTTGTTGTAGGCAGCGCGACATAAGCACGCGCAACCTCTCCTTTCTTCGCCTAAAGTAAGCAGGGGAGGCGAGGCCAAATCTGTCAGCATGCGGAGAATACTGCCTTGGTGAGAGGCGCGACCGCCGAGTAGTTCGACCGTCTTTCGTGTTTTGGTTCGGCTCTGGCAATGAGCCGAAGGCTTCCAAGATTCGGCTAGCTTGATGGCACAGCCTAAAGTTCCGCTAGAAATACGGTACAATGCAGCTATGCGTCGAATTCTCATCCTCTGCCTGATTGTACTGCTGATCGGATTGGGGCCGCTACCCGTGGCTGCCAATACCGCCGCCGGCACGCCGGTGCTTTTCCGCGAGACGGGCCATACCTTGGCTTATGCGTTCCGCGAGTTTTATGACCGGCAGGGAGGGTTGCCGATCTTTGGTTACCCCCTGACCGAAGTATTCATCGAAGATGGCCGCCCAGTGCAATATTTCGAGCGCGCCCGCTTCGAGTGGCATGCCGAGTTGGCGCTGGTGCAGGTGGGACATCTGGGGCGGTGGGCGGCTGCGGCCTATGCCGATCACCTAGCCTTCGCTCCGTTGCCAGCGGCGCCGGCTCATGCCGATTTCTTCCCCGAAACCGGTCATAGCCTGAGCGGCGCGTTCCGCGCCTTTTGGTGGCAGAACGGTGGCTTGCCCACCTTCGGCTATCCGCTGTCGGAGCCGTTTGAGATAATTGAAGAGAATGGTCAACCCCGGCTTGTGCAATATTTCGAGCGTGCCCGTTTCGAGTGGTACCCCCAAAATCCGCCGCGCTATCAGGTGTTGCTGGGCCATTTGGGGCGGGCATGGTTGGCCGAACATCCGGCGCCGGAATGGACACTCGCGCCGGTGAAAACCGCCGATACCGCGTGGGCCGCTGTGCGTCCTACCCGCGTGCGCGTGCCCCGGATCGGAGTTGATACCGAGGTGGTCAGCGCCGGCTTCTCATTCGGCGCGTGGGATGTGCCGCGCTACACGGCAGTCCATTACTGGCCGATCAGCGGTTATCCCGGCACAAGCGGTAACATTGTCATTGCCGGGCATGTCGGCTATCGCGGCATCATCTTTAATCAACTGCCGGCGATTGCGGTTGGCGACGAGGTATTGGTCACAGTGAATGGTAGCGACCGCCGCTATGTGGTGCGTGAGGTGTTGACTGTGCTGCCAGATGAGACGTGGGTGTTAGCGCCTACCAGCAGTGAAACCTTAACCCTCATCACCTGCGTGCCGATTGGCATCTACTCGCATCGCCTGATTGTGCGCGCTGCGCCGGTCGCCGGCTCGTGAGAAAGGGGGAGCTATGGAACAACGCCGTCGGGGATCGGGCTGGATCGGCTGGCTCGTGTTCCTGCTGTTTATTCTGGGGCCGTCTATTCTGCCGCCGTTGGCGCGTTGGCTAACCCAGCAGACGGGGTTGCCAATCGGCACGACCGAACTGTTTATTGCGCTGATTGTGTTGATGATGGTCATCTCGGTTGGCAGCAGTATTTTTGGTGCGCTGCGCCGGTCGAGCGAGAGTAGTGGCGGGCCGTCAATGCCGGCAGGGAATGACCCCTTCAACGTTCCATCAGCGCAGGGTGAAGTCTTTCGTCTGCCTTCCGCAAACCTCGATGAGGTGTTTCGCACGCCGCCGCCGCCGCCTGAACCGCCGCGCATGCCGGCTTCGTCAACCAATCTACCCGGCGCGCCCCGTTTCGAGCCAATCATCGAACCGCGGATTTTGACGATAGGTATCATCGGCGTGGTATGCATTGGCTTGGTGTTCGGTGTGCTGTTTTTGCTGATCAATCCGTAATCGGCCTGCTCCTTTGCCTGAAGAAGATGCATGAACCTTTACGATCCCTTTGCGCGTTACTACGATGCCGATTTTCGCCATTTTCACGATGATGTGCCCTTTTACCGCGAGTGGGCGCGCCGCACTGGCGATCCGATTCTTGAATTGATGTGCGGGACAGGGCGCGTGCTAGTGCCGTTGGCCAGCGCCGGCTATCGTCTCACCGGTGTCGATCTTTCGCCGGCGATGCTGGCACTGGCCAATGAACGGCTTGTCGCCGAAGGCTTGGCCGACCGGGTGACGCTGATCGAAGCCGATGTGCGTAGCATGATCTTGCCGGAAAACCATTTTCCGTTAGCGTTCGTAGCGGTTAATTCGTTTATGCACTTAACTACGATCGAAGATCAGCTCGCAGCGCTGGCGGCGGTGCGCCGGGCGCTTACCCGCAAGGGGACACTGATCATCGATCTGTTTAATCCCGATCCGCTGGCCATTACCCGCGAAGATGGCCGGATGCAGCTCGAACGCAGCTACGAACTCGATGGCCGCTATGTGCAGAAATTTGTTGTGATCGAGAGCGATGCCGCCGAGCAGCTTAGTCACGTTACCTTCATCTACGACGAGACGGCGGCTGATGGTGCATTGAGCCGGCGCACGATGCAGTTTACGATGCGCTGGCTCTACCGCTTTGAGCTAGAACATCTGCTAGCGCGGGCCGGCTTTACCCTTCGCGCTATCTATGGCAATTACGATTTGGAACCGTATACGTCGGCGAGCCCGCGTTTGATTGCGGTGGCCTCGCCGCGCCGTTGAGCGGTGTTGTTGCTGAAGGAGCACGCTGTATGCTGTCGATCCAAGAGATTATGGCCCTGATACCGCACCGGTACCCGTTTCTGCTGGTTGATCGGATTGTCGAGCTGGAACCGGGAGTGCGCGCGGTGGGTGAGAAGCTGGTCTCGGCGAATGAACCCTACTTTCAGGGCCATTTCCCCGGTAACCCGATTATGCCCGGCGTGTTGATCCTAGAGGCGCTCGCCCAAACCGGCGCGGTGGCGGCGCTGAGCCTGCCTGAAAACGCCGGCAAGCTGGTGCTCTTTGCCGGAATTGACGGCGCGCGCTTTAAGCGGGTGGTGCGTCCCGGCGATACCCTGCGGCTAGAGGTGCAGCTCGAACGGATGCGGCGCGGGATCGGCAAAGGACAGGCCCGTGCCACCGTCGCCGATCAATTGGCGTGCGAAGCTGAGTTGCTCTTTGCCCTCCAATAGGGCCACGGTGTGCCGTGACCTGATTGGTGGAGGGCGTAATCATATACTTCTCTGTCCGCCCTTTTGGCAGCAGATGTAAGGGACTCTTTCCTATTTGCGGGGAAGGGAAAGGGAGTGGGGGTTCAATCCCGCGCTTGTGCGCGCGAAGAAGCGCTATGCTGAGTGGAGCGCGGTACGCACGGACAAGAGAGTCTCGTACCTTCGCCCCCCTCAGAGCTTGCGAGTGAGCGTACCCAGTTATCATTGCAAGAGCGCGGAGCGTCTGAAGCAATCCCCCGCTTGAGCGCAACAGGATCTGGAGTATTCAGGAAGAGGTAAACAGTTATCAGCCACGACGCGATCACTAGCCCTCTCCCCGGATGGCCCGCGCCGTCAAGCCCGACCCGCCGCTGGATGGCGTAGTCGAGAGGGTCAGCATAGCAATTGCCGCCACCCTGCCGATTTGCACCGTCGGGGTGAGAGTTTTCTGTGTGCCGCTCAAGCCTACGAGACCGGAATCACGCCGCTGATCAACAAAAACTGCCCCACCATCACGAGGGTACAAGCACCGGTTGCGATCTGGCTGGCGACGCACGCTGTTGCCGGTTTACGCCGCTGTTCCATTGTTCTCCCGCAAGTGCGTAGTCAACGGCTCTTTAAACTCATTCGTGAACGAGTGCGCGATCCGGTTAAAGTATTCGCGCTGCTCACCGCGCTTGAGGCGCGGGCCGAATTATTCGCCGCCTTGTCAGATCCACATCACGGACTCTGGTTTGATTTCAGTGAGGTGCGACCATACATTCGCGAACTCAACCTGTTTCGTGTGCGCCAGATGACACCGGTGCTGTTTGCCGCTTGGGAACAGTGGATGCCTGACAATCCCGCGAATTTTGTCAGTATTCTCAGGATGGTTTCAGTTATCTCGTTTCGCTATACCGTGGTCAGCGCATTAAATCCTAATGGATTGGAACCGGTATATCACGAAGCAGCAAAAGCTATTATCTCTCATCAAGCCAAAACGCCGGCGACAGTATTTGAACTATTGCGTCCGATTTATGTTTCAGACCATAAATTCGAGCACGATTTTGCTACTTTGGCCATTTCAATGAATGGCCAACGCAAGAAACTGGTCAAATATACCTTGTTGATGTGATCCTGATACTGATCCGGCTTCAATTGAACATATTCTGCTTGAAAATCCGAGCCAAGAATGGGAACAGACGTTTCCTCAATCACAGTGGGAAGCTGCTGTTTACCGCTTAGGAAATCTCACTCTGCTCCGGGCAGCGGCCAACCGGCGCGCTAGGAATGCCAGTTATCGCGAGAAGGTGAGCATTTACCAGCAGAGCGCTTATCAATTGACCAAAAACATTGCCGAACTAGCGCCAGAGGAATGGACAATGGAGTTGCTCGAACGCCGCCAACGTGATCTGGTGCGCATTGCTACGATGGTTTTGCGGATTGATGTGGGTTAAAACTAGAGGCAACCACGCGAAGACGGCAAGGTTAAGCAATACCATCTTCGCGTGGCGTGTTGGCTTATGATCTGCTCATCCCTCCCACTGTTCGAGTCGCTGCTTGACCGTAGCGAGGAAGCGATCGGCGGTAGCGCCGTCGGCTATCCGGTGGTCGAAAGTAAACGAGAGGTAGCACAGTGGGCGAATGGCGATGGCATCAAGCCCGTTTTGAGTGATGACTACCGGACGCTTAACCACGGCGCCGATGCCGAGAATACCGGCTTGCGGTTGGTTGATGATCGGCGTGGCAAACAGGCTGCCGGTGACGCCATGGTTGGTGATAGTAAAGGTACCGCCATGGGTCTCTTCGGGCCGCAGCCGTTTGGTGCGCGCTCGTTCGGCGAGGTCGTTGACGGCGCGGGCCAGACCGAGCAGATTTTTCTCGTCGGCGTCAGGAATGACCGGCACCAGCAAGCCTTCGTTCAGCGCCACCGCAATCCCGATGTTGATCCGGCGGTGCAGCACGATGCCCTGCTCGGTGAAGCTGCCGTTGAAGACCGGTACTGCTTGCAAACCGGCCACCGTCGCCATCACAAAGTAGGGGGTAAGGGTCAAGCGCACGCCTTGCCGGTTGAAAGCTTCTTGATGGGCAGCACGGTGTGCAAGCACTCGGCTCAAATCGACCTCCATCACGGTAGTCGCATGCGGCGCGGTGCGTACCGAACGAGTCATGTGTTCGGCAATGCTGCGTCGCATTGGGGTGAGCGGTATGAGTTCGGCGTCGGCAGGGATCTCGACCGGGGCCGGAGCTGGCTCGACTGCCGAGGCCGGAGCGGAAGCCACCGCTGACGCAGGTGCAACTGCCGCAACTGGTGTAGGGACTGGAGCAGCCGCAACCGGCGCAGGGGCAACTGCCGGAGTCGGCGCAGCCGGTTGGCGCTCACGTTCGGCGAGGAAGCGCAGTACATCTTGTTTGGTGATCCGCCCACCTTGTCCGCTGCCACGGATTTGGGCCGGGTCAAGGTTGTGTTCAGCCAATAGCCGGGCCACGACCGGCGAGAGATAGGCATTGCGTCCATCGGTAGCTGGCGGTGTAGCTGGCGGTGCGGCAGTCGTGGTCGTGGCGGCAGCGGCGACCACTGCCGGCGCGGCAACGGTCGCTACCACCGGGCTAGCCGCTGGGGCCGGCGCGGCAACCGCTGCCCCAGCCGGAGCGAGCCGGGCAATTACCGTGCCGACCCGCACCGTCTCGCCTTCGGGCACCAGTATCTCGTGCAGGATGCCAGCTTCAGGAGCGGGCACCTCTGTGTCAACTTTATCGGTCACGACTTCTAGCAATGGCTCGTATTTCGCCACTGCATCGCCGGGTTGCTTGAGCCAGCGCCCAACGGTGCCTTCGGTGACGCTCTCGCCCAATTGGGGCATTTTGATGTCGATCATGGATCTCACCTGCTCATACGTTATGCATCGATCAGAGGGACACAGCGCCGCTGTGTCCCTTCGGTACGACCCGTGTGATGTTCAATACGCTGCTAACCGGCGCATAGCGGTGGCGATCGATGCTGGCGAAGGCATAAACGCCGCTTCGAGCGAATGGGCAAACGGCATCGCCGGCACATCCGGCCCGCCGATCCGCATGACCGGTCCGTCGAGATCCTCGAAGGCATGCTCGGCGATAATTGCCGCTACCTCGCCGCCAAACCCGCCAAACAGATTGTCTTCGTGGACGATCAGCGCCTTGCCGGTACGGCGCACGCTGGCGAGGATCGTCTCGGTGTCGAGCGGGCGTAGCGTGCGCAGATCGACCACCTCGACGCTCACCCCTTCGGCGGCGAGGGTCTGGGCCGCCTCGAGGCAGTAGTGCAGCATCAGACCATAGGCAAAGACCGATATATCCTCACCGGGACGCTTGATATCGGCGGGGCCGATCGGCACGCGGTAATCCTCTTCGGGCACAAAGCCTTTGATAAGGCGATAGGTCTTCTTGTGTTCGAGGAACAGCACCGGGTTCGGGTCTTCGATCGCGCTCTTGAGCAAGCCCTTGGCGTCGTAGGGAGTTGATGGCGTTACCACCTTGAGGCCGGGCACGTGGGCAAAGAAGGCTTCCACGCTCTGGCTGTGGTAGAGTGCGCCGTGGATGCCGCCACCATAGGGAGTACGGATCACGAGTGGTACCTCCCAATCGCCGTTCGAGCGGTAGTGAATCCGGGCCGCCTCTTGCACGATTTGGTTGAAGGCGGGCGCAATAAAGTCGGCGAATTGGATTTCGGCGATCGGCAGCGTGTCGTTCATCGCCGCGCCAATGCACGCGCCGACGATCACGCTCTCGGCCAGCGGCGAGTCGATCACGCGCATGGGGCCGTATTTGTCGTATAAGCCTTCGGTGACGCGGAAGACGCCGCCGCGCTTACCGACATCTTCACCAAAAATAAAGACCCGTGTATCGGCAGCCATCGCCTCGTCGAGGCCCTGCCGGATCGCTTCGAGCAGGTTCATCTCTGGCATGACATCCTCCAATGACTGTGTTTAACGCAAAGCCGCTAAGGACGCCAAGGACGCGACGGTTTTTGGATGGTCGCCCCCGGCGCGTTTGCGCCATACTCCACTATCCTTTGCGCCGTTGCGATGTTGCGTTACCGGCGTGGCCGTGCCGGCGCATACACATGGTCGTAGAGCGTTTCGGGTTCGGGCATCGGCGCGCGTTCGGCCTCTTCGGTCGCGCGGTCAACGATCGCCGCCACTTCGGCGCGCATCGCCTGCTCTTCAGCTTCGCTCAAGATGCCGTGCTCGCGCAGTTGGGCGACAAAGCGCACAATCGGGTCTTGGTGGCGCACGAGCGTCAGTTCGTGCGGCGGACGATAGGTGCGGTCGTTATCGTCGCTAGAGTGGGCCGTCATGCGCACCACGCGGGCCTCGATCAGCGTGGGACCATCGCCACGGCGCGCGCGCTCGACAGCGCGGCGGGTGACTTCGTAGACGGCCAGCACATCGGTGCCATCGACGCTAATGCCGGGAATGCCATAGGCCGGCCCGCGGTCGGCCACGCTGGCTACTGCCATCTGTTGGCGTTGGTGAACACTAATCGCGTATTCGTTGTTCTCGCACTGGAAAATGACCGGCAGCCGGTGAACGGCTGCCAGATTCAGTGCTTCATGAAAGTCGCCTTGGCTGGTGGTGCCCTCGCCGAAGGATACCCACGCTACCGCATCACCACCTTTGATCTTCTCAGCGAGGCCAATCCCAGCGGCGTGCGCAATTTGCGTCCCCACCGGCGACGATTGGGTCACAATTTTTAGGCGGCGGCAACCGTAATGAGCCGGCATCTGTCTACCCCCCGAACTCGGATCGGTGGCGCGGGCAAAGAGGCCCAGCATCACTTCGGTTGGAGTCATCCCCATCACTAGCACCGTCGCCAAGCCACGATAGTAGGGCAACACAAAATCCTTGCCTCGGCTGAGCGCAAATGCGGCCCCTACTTGTGCCGCTTCGTGCCCTTGGCAACTAATCACAAACGGTGCCTTGCCGGCCCGGTTGAGCACCCACATTCGCTCATCGAGCGCCCGCGCTAACATCATATACCGCAGCATGTCTTGCAACGTATGCGGCGGCAGATCGTGCCCAAATCCCGGACTGGCGCTGATTTCGTTGATCGAGACGGTCATTGATACTACCTCCCTCTTGATTTACGCGCCAATACCAAATTCCCGCCACGGTTCGCCGTAGCGGGGCGCGACAACGCAGGCGCACGCTCGTAAACGCTTACGTTCCGTCCCCATCGACGGCGATCGTGTATTCAGGCTACCATGAATAGTATAGCCGAAAATGCCGGTTTGCGGATGGCCGCAGCCGTCACGGTTCCCGCACCGCCAACGCCACTGGCCAGCGCCGCAAGACATCAGCCAGCGCCAGCCCCGGTCCCGCCGGATGATCGGCGACAGTCAGGCACTCATCGGTAAACAGATTGCGGTAGTGCGTTCCCGGCGCCACTTCAGGCAACGGCAGCCACGTCTCACCCCACAACTCACCGATCGGCGGCGTTTCCTTCCCGCCGCTAAGCCGGGCCGTGAGCCGGGGGGCGACTGCAAGCACTTCGCCGGCAGTGGGATGGCGGCGAGCAAAGGCGATAACGTACTCGGTAGCCGGCCCGGTCGGGGTGAGCGGCAAGTAGGCACCGGTGCGGAAGAGATCGATCCGCTCGCGCCGGCAGGCCAGCGCAGTGGCGATGGTGTAGAGCTTGATCCGGCCATCGGCGGCGGTAGCCAGCAGTTCTTCCGCCAATGCCTGCGCCCCGCGTTCGGCTCGCTGCGCGCGCAACTCGGCCAGCAGCGCCACCCGGCGCTGGAAGTCTACCGGTCGCCGGTTGTCGGGATCGACCAGACTCAAATCCCACAACTCGCATCCCTGATAGAGATCAGGCACCCCCGGCGTCGCCAGCCGCACGAGAGTTTGGGTCAGGCTGTTGAAGCGGCCAAAAAACGCGATCCGCTTAGCAAACGCATCAAGGCTTTCGAGGAACCGGCGCGAACGGCGTGGGTCGAGAATACCCGTCACAAACCGTTGCACAGCGGCATCATACGCCGCGTTCGGATTGATCCAGCTCGTATTCACCTTGGCCTCGCGAGTGGCCTTTTCCATATACGCGGCAATCCGCTCGGTAAAGTGAGCAAGCTGCTCCATCCCTTCCCACGTACCTACTAACGTCTGGTAGAGCAGATACTCATCGTTGCGACTAGGCGCCATTCCGCCCTCAAGCTGGCTGCGTTTCGCCGCATTCAGTCGGCTCCATTGCAGCACGTGCTTGCGCCATTCATCGGGCAGCTCACTCAGCACGCTGATGCGGGCGCGCACGTCTTCACTACGCTTCGTATCGTGGGTTGAGGTTGTCACCATACTGTGCGGCCAGTGTTGCTGCCGAGCTTGAGCAGCCTGATGCAGATCGGCCACATCGTTGCCAAAGAGTTCGGGGTGTCCGCCCACCTCATTGAGCGCGACCAGCCGGTTATAGACGTAGAAGGCCGTGTCTTCCACCCCCTTGGCCATCACTGGCCCACTTAGTTGCTGAAACTTCATCACAAAGCGCACCACATCATCGCGCACTTCTGGTGCAAAGTGGTCAAGATTACGCAAAAGCAATGTTTCTTCGATAAAGTCGAAGATTTGGGCGGCAGTGCGCGGGTTGCGCCGTTTCGCTTCCCTCACTGCGAAGCGGATCGCCTGCTCATCTCGTTCGCTAACGATACCGTCAGTGCTGATGTACGTGCGGTAGACCGGCATCCCGGCAATTACTTCACGGATCGCAAACGTCAGACTGTTAAGCGTAAAGTCGCGATAGCGGCGGGTGCGTTCGGCCAGTCGGTCGAGTAAATGGCTGAGCGTATTGACTTCGCTGGCGAGCGCGACCAGCATGATCTCTTTCTTTTTGCTGTTGACCAAATTGGCGAAGGTGGGTTGCGGCCCGGCAAACTGGCTGTATAGACGGTTGAGCGCGCGTTGACTGCTGCGATCAATCAAAGCGCCGCCGATTTGGTTGAGAAAATCGTAGCCGGTGGTGCCGGCCACTGCCCAATCAGCGGGCAACGGTTCACCGTGGCTGAGAATCTTCTCGGCCACCACGTAGAGCGGCCACAGTCGTTCGCCGCGTTCGGCCTGCGCCAACCGCTCGCGAATCTGTTCATCGAGATCAGCCGGGGCACTGCCACCAAAGCGATATGCCGCCGCATAGCGCAAATAACTCTCTTGCAATTGACGGAAGTAGGCCGCCGGCTGCCATAACCCATCAGGGTGATCGATACGGGCACCGGTAGCAACTCCTTCCGCCAACAAGCGCAAGATCAGATCGTGGGTCGCTTGCAAGACCTCCGGCAGCTCAACCCGGATAGCCGCAAGATCGTTAATATCGAAAAAGCGACGGTAGTTGATCTCTTCGGTCGCCACCCGCCAGAAAGCCAGCCGGTACGATTGGCGGGCAATCAACGCATCAAGCAAGTCAAAACTTTTCGGATCGGCGGGATCGCCGTTGTAATCGGCCAGTGCCTGCTCAATCATGCGGCGCACCGGTTCGCTCGCTGCCACCAGCGTTGCGATTCGTCGCTTGATAACTTCTTTCTCTCGGTTGCGCTCGATCACCCGATCAGGCGCCGTCTCGTGACGCGCCGGCAGATAGCCGATTGCCGTTATGATGCTCTGCAACTCAATCGCGTCGGGATGATCCGGCCCTAGCTCGCTCAGCAGATCGTCGAGCCGGTGAGCCAAAATATCGGCATAACTGCGCGGATTGAGCGGGAAGCGGTGTTCCCAGTAACCCAAGCTAAACCCGCCATCATCATCGTAGGACAAGCGCAACTCGCCCCGTTCGAGGATCACGCCGTATTGATCGCCGAGCACCGGCAGCAACACCTTGCCGTGCAGTTCGGGCGGCACCGGATCCCAATCGATATCGAAGTAGGGGGCAAACACCGAACTCGGCCCATTTTCAAGCACATCGCGCCACCAATAGTTGCGCAGATCGCCAATACCCATGTGATTGGGCACTACATCGAGGATCAACCCCAATTGATGGGCACGGAGAACCTCAGCGAGACGGGCAAAAGCCGCTTCACCACCTAATTCAGGATTTAATTGCGAATGATCGGTGATATCGTAGCCGTGCCGACTACCGGCGCGCGGGGTCAGAATCGGTGAGAAGTACAGATCGCTAATCCCAAGTTCAGCGAAATAAGGAACCAGCTCAGCTACATCGGTGAAGGTCAGATCAGCGTTCAACTGCAAGCGGTAGGTTGCGCGTGGAATGTGTGGTTCTACGTCAATCATGGTTCTCCCGGCGGCAGACGAAAGCGCAATTTTGCACCGAGCGCGCGGAACAGCCGCACCCACGTATGGGCATCGGCGTATCCTGTCTCGGCTTCCGCCTTCATCTGCGGATAAACAGACTGCAACAACTCGTAATAGACATTTTGGGTGTGCCAGACATCAACCTCGAAGGGTAGATTGCGGGCTAAGCCGACTGCTGTGTCGAGCTGCGCCAACAGCGCCCGATCCTCAGGCTTGACTTGAAAATGCTCGCTAATACGCCGGATGGTGCGTGCCAACGTATAACTCAATCCTTCGGCATCGAGAGAAACGCCAGAACGCTTTGCTTCACGTAACAGGCTATTAATCCGGTCAAAATCGAGCGGATCAGCCTCGAACAAACGGCGTAGTTCGGTATTGATAGCAAACTTAGCGGCAATTTGAAACTCTTGCGGCACCGGCATACCCATGCTCGCCAAGAAACGCATCAAGGGGGCATGATTCTCGTAAATTTGCCGGTACGCGGCCTCGGCATCGGCCAAACTCGAGGTTAGAATGCGGTTGAGGATTTGGCGCTGTTCATCACCAAAGAGCAGTTTGAGCGAATACTGCTCTTGGCCGAAATTGCGGTCAACGAGACGGATCACACCGGGAATATCAGCACGTAGGAAAAGCTCACTCAGATCTTCGATCAGCCGCTGATAGCTTTGCTCGCTCTGATATTCGCGTACACCACCTGAAATATTGTGATCGCCAAGATGAAGCACGCCGAAGCTGAGCCGAGTTGATTCGCCGGTGACATTCGACTCGATCCGAATCCGACCAAGCGCCAAGCGGGATTTCCCCGCCAAGAGCAGATGATAATCTTCGCGATCGACCGTATAAGCATAAATTCGCTCACGTTCTCCGACGCCATTGAAGAGCGAGGTCATCGCGTAGTGCGCGCCGACTTTGCGCAGATCGACCATTGCTGGGCGCACGTGGCGCTCGTAGAGGTCGCGGCCAGTGCCGCGCGCCGGCACATTGCTGCGCGCCTGCGCCAGCCGGTCGAGAAATTCCACTTCAAACTCTTCGCCAAACAGCTCGTGGGCCAGTTGGAGCGCCCGCCCGGCATACATCATCACTTGTATCGTTTCGATTCCACTCAGATCATCGAAAAACCAGCCGCACGAGGTGTACATCAACATCAGATGGCGCTGCAACTCCATCAGCTTCAGCACCGCAATCCGCTGGCCCTCATCGAGCCGCCCCCGGCCATGCCGGCCAATAAAGGCAGCGACATTCTCCGGCGAGCGATCGAGAATCACGTTGATATAGTCATCGCGCGCTGCCCATGGATCAACCAGCAACCGGCGAGCATAACCCTCGAAGCGAGGGGCAATTGTATCGCGCAGCCAGTCGAGCGCAGCGCGCAGCGGCGCCCGCCATGCCTGATTCCAACCCGGATTGCCGCCAGTATTGCAGCCGCAATCGGTTGACCAGCGCCCCACGCCGTGCGCGCAACTCCACGAGGTGCGTTCGATGATCTGCACTTCGTGGGTGGGGCGGTAGCGTTGCAAGTACGAGGCATAATTGGTCAGCTTAGCCAAGCCGGTCTCTTCGATGTAGTGCATAGCGTATGCTAGCGCCATGTCGCCGTAGCGATGGTGGTGGCCGTAGGTCTCGCCGTCGGTGGCGATGTGGGCAAGTTGCGGCCACGGGCGCTGGTCGTTGAAAATACTGGCCAATCGGTTGGCAAAACCGACCCCGCTGCTGAGCAGGCGCTCGAAGGCGACGGCCTGCGACACCGGCCCATCGTAGAAGAAGACGGTGATCGCCCGCCCGCTCGCCAGTTTCACCAGATACGGCTGGGTCGGATCGATCCGTCCGCCACTGACATCGTGCCAGATCATCTCGCCGATTTTGCGCACATGACTAGCTTGGATCGGGGCCAAGATCGTAAAGCGGATGCCATGCTCGGCCATGATATCGAGCGTTTCGAGATCAACCGCCGTTTCAGGCAACCACATCCCTTCCGGCTGACGGCCAAACCGGTAGACAAAGTCGCGGATGCCCCAGATGACTTGCGTCACCTTATCGCGCCGCGAGGCTAGCGGCATAATCATGTGGTTGTAGCACTGCGCCATCGCCGAGCCGACGCCGAAATAGCGCTGGCTCTCTTGATCAGCTTGAAGGATGGCATGATAGACCTGCGGCGCATGGGCGGCCAGCCACGTCAAGAGGGTTGGCCCAAAGTTGAAGCTGATCCGGCTGTAGTTGTTGACGATGCGGACAATTTGATTTTGGCTATCGAGAATGCGTGAGGCGGCATTTGCCTCGTAGCATTCGGCAGTAATCCGCTCGTTCCAGTCGTGATAGGGGTATGCCGAGTCTTGCTGTTCAACCGCTTCAAGCCATGGATTTTCCCGTGGCGGTTGGTAAAAGTGGCCGTGAATGCAGATCAGCCGCTCGGCCATAGGAGGTACTCCGTTGTTTCAGCTTCGTTTGCGTTGGCGCAAAGACGCTCTGCTACAGATTGTTTACACCTTTGCGCCCCTGTATTACTTCTAGGCGGTTGCTACCAACAGCACCGCGCTGTGGCCAGCGCACACGACGCTGGCCCGTTTTAGATTCGCTGCCGGCGGATCGGCGCTATCGAGCCGAATCTGCCACGCTTGCGCCGGTAGATCGATCTGCGCCGGATCGAGGCCGAAATTGAGCAGTAACCGGATGCCCGGCCACTCGACGATAATCACCTGCCCTTGCACACGGGTGCGTGGGCGCTGCCGCAACCCCGGCAGTTCGCGCCGGATGCGTAACAGTTCGCGGTAGAAAGCTTGATGCGCCGCGTGCCGCCCTACCGCACGCAAACTATGATTCAGCTTTGAGCGCATGAACGTTGCTGGGTCTTGCGGATCGGGCACAGCTTGGCCGGGATGGAGGAAGTAGGCAAATTCGCGTTTGCGCCCCTCGCGCACGCCGGTGATCAACGCCGGATCACTATGATCGGTAAAATATTGGAACGGCGCTGGTTCGTTATACTCTTCCCCCATAAAGATCAACGGCGTATACGGGCTGAGCAGTACCGTCGCCGCCGCCAAGCGCATCTGCGCCTCGCTGAGCGTCGCGCCGAGCCGATCACCAACCGCGCGATTGCCGACTTGATCATGGTTTTGGGCAAAGACCACAAACTGCTCGACGGTCAAATCCGACGGATTACGACCAAACCGGCGGCGCGCATGGGGTGAATATTCGCCAGCAAAGACGAAACTCCGCTCAATTGCTGTCGCCATCTGCTCGATGCTGCCAAAGCCCTCGTAGTACCCTTGTTGCTCGCCGGTGAGCAGGGTGTGCAGCGCGTGGTGGAAATCGTCTGACCAGATACCAGTCAAGCCATATCCACCCAGCTCTTTAGGGCGGGCAAAGCGCGGATCATTGAGTGGATGCTCGGCGAAGAGGTAGGCCGGACGGCCCAATCGCAACGCTTGCGCCCGTACCCGATCGGCTAGCTCTTCGAGCACGTGGTAGGGCGATATATCAAAAATAGCATGGGTTGCATCGAGGCGCAAGCCGTCAATGTGGTACTCGCGCAGCCACTCAAGTGCATTTTCGATGATCAACCAGCGCACCAGATCACTCTCGGCCCCGTCATAGTTGATCGCCGCCCCCCACGGTGTGCGGTAACGATCGGTAAACGCCGGCGGCGCGATGTCCCATAAATAGTTGCCTTCGGGACCAAAATGGTTATAGACCACATCGAGCAGCACAGCCATGCCGTGAGCATGGGCGGCATCAACCAGTCGCTTGAGGCCCGTTACGCCGCCGTAGGTGGTATGCGGCGCATAGAGGTAGACGCCATCGTAGCCCCAGTTGCGCGCACCGGGGAAGTGAGCCACTGGCATCAGCTCGATCGCGGTGATGCCGAGATCGCGCAGCATGGGTAGGTGGGGAATAATCGCCTCGAAGGTGCCTTCCGGCGTGAAGGTGCCTACGTGCAGCTCGTAGATCACCAGATCGGCGAGCGGAACTCCGCGCCACGTCGTATCGCTCCAGTCAAAGCGATGATCCACCACCGCCGACGGGCCATGCACACCGTCGGGTTGGCAGCGCGACGCCGGATCGGGCCGCTCGCGCGCTCCGTCGATCCGGTAGCGGTAGCGCGTGCCGGGAGGTGCTGCCGTGATCACATGCCAACAACCGTAGCCGATCGGCTGCATCGCCACCGCATGCGGCTGCGCATCGAGCACGATCAGCTCAACAGTTGTCGCCGTTGGCGCCCATAGTGTGAACGCGGTTGTACCATCGGCCCGGTAGACCGCGCCGGGCAGGGGTAAATCAAACATAGAGATTCCACGGTTCGAATTCGTAGGGCGGGTTGAAAACTCGCCCTGTGTTGCCACAATGTGCGAGCCGGTGGGGCGGTTTGAAAACCCGCCCCCTCTCATTTATCCATTATGTTTAAAGAACAGCGCCCCCAATGGCGGCAGGCGCAGCCGTAACGAATATGGCCGGCCATGCGATGGCGTCTCTTCGGCCATTACCCCGCCGGCATTGCCTTGCCCGCTGCCCCAATAGTACTCAGAGTCGCTGTTAAACAACTCGCGCCACCAGCCGCCCGCCGGCACGCCGACTCGATAATCCTCGCGCACCACCGGCGTCGCATTCAGTACCACCAGAATCGTTTCACCATGCCGGCTCTTGCGCAAGAAACTGTAAACGCTGGCGTCGGCATCATTGGCATCCACCCACTCAAACCCCTTCGGATCGCAGTCGAACTCGTGTAGCGCCGGCTCGCTGCGGTAGAGCCGGTTGAGATCGCTGATCGTGCGCAGCACCCCTTGATGCGAAGGGAACATCAACAGGTGCCAGTCAAGGCTGGTGTCATGCGACCATTCGCGCCACTGGCCGAACTCGCCGCCCATAAAGAGCAGCTTCTTGCCGGGTTGGGCGAACATGTAGCTGTAGAGCAGGCGCAGATTAGCAAACTTCTGCCACACATCACCCGCCATTTTATCGAGTAGCGACCCCTTGCCATGCACCACCTCATCGTGCGAGAGCGGCAGCACGTAGTTTTCGGTGAACATATAGAGGCCGCGGAAGGTCAGCTCGTTGTGGTGGAAACGGCGATAGATCGGGTCGCGGCGGAAGTATTGCAGCGTATCGTGCATCCACCCCATATCCCACTTAAAGCCAAAGCCTAACCCGCCGACGTAGACCGGACGCGAGACCATTGGCCATGCCGTGCTCTCTTCGGCGATCGTCTGTACGTCGGGATAGTACTTGTAGATTTGGGTATTCAATTCGCGCAGGAAGCTAATCGCTTCAAGGTTCTCATTGCCGCCGTACTCGTTAGGAATCCACTCACCGGGCCGGCGCGAGTAGTCGAGGTAGAGCATGCTCGCCACCGCGTCAACCCGCAGGCCGTCAATATGAAACTTATCAAGCCAGCAGAGGGCTGAGCTGATCAGGAAGCTGCGCACCTCATTGCGCCCGTAGTTGTAGATATAGCTCCCCCAATCAGGGTGATAGCCCTTGCGCGGGTCAGCATGTTCGTAGAGATGGGTGCCGTCGAAGTAGGCCAGACCATGGCCGTCGGTGGGGAAGTGACTCGGCACCCAGTCGAGAATCACACCGATCCCGTTCTGGTGCAGGTAATCAACAAAGTACATAAAATCTTGCGGCGTACCGTAACGGCTCGTCGGCGCAAACATCCCGGTTGACTGGTAACCCCACGAGCCGTAAAAGGGGTGTTCAGTTACCGGTAACAACTCGATGTGGGTAAAGCCGCACTCCTTGACGTGCTCGGCCAGCTCGTGCGCAAGCTCACGGTAATTGAGCGGGCGGTTATCCTCTTCGAGCTTACGTCGCCACGACCCAAGATGCACTTCATAGATCGAGATTGGTACGTCGAGCCGATGGCGCTGGCCGCGCTCGGCCATCCATTGCTGATCCGACCATGTATAGTCGCGATCCCAGACAATTGCCGCCGTCTGCGGTGCGACTTCAAAGTAGCTACCGAAGGGATCGGTCTTGTCTTCACGGTAGCCATAGTAGCGCGAGGCGATGTGGAACTTATAGCGCATTCCTTTGCCGACGTGGGGGATGAACCCTTCCCACACGCCGGAAAAGCCGCGCTGGCGCAACGGGTTGGCCCCAGCGTCCCAGTTATTCCAATCGCCGATTACAGCCACATATTCGGCGTTGGGCGCCCAGACTGCAAAGTACGTACCGGAAACGCCTTCGATCGTTACCGGTTGGGCACCGAATTTATTGTACAGGCGGTAATGGGTGCCTTGATTGAAGAGATAAATATCATCTTCACTGAGGATGCTAGCCATCATCGCTTTGGTTGCCGCCGACGGCTCTTCGGCCACTGCGGCGGGTGTAGCGGTATGCGGCGCAATCATCGGCGCAGTCGCTTCTTCAACCGGCGTTTCTTTCTTGCGACGGGTACGGCGCGGTTTTTCAGTATCGCTCATGGGTGGTTCCTCTTGTGGGTATTGATGGCTGCGCTCACGCGCAACTCGTAGGCTATTGTAATGCAGCTTTTGGTTTTCCCGCAGCGTGCGTCGAGGGCGCGGAGGCGCAGCAATTCCGCGCGAGGGCGGAAGTCGCCCGCTCAGGCATGTATTCTGCTGAAGCGGGAGATTGCTTCGGGTGCTGTACGCCCTCGCAATGACAAACGTGCTGCGCACTCGGCATTCTCTGCGGTACACTGCTACTGCTCAAGCTGGCGCAAGATCCCGTTGATCGGAATGGGCAACCAATCCGGGCGATTATTCATTTCATACGCCAGTTCGTAGATCGCTTTTTCGACCACAAAGGTCTCAAGCAACGCTTCCAAATCGGCGCGATTGGCGGGCACAAACGGTTCGTGACCCGCTGTAGCGAGGTAGCCGTGCAGGAACGCAGCGCAAACCCAGAAGCTCCAGAAATCGGCCCAATGTTGCAGCCGCTCGAACTCATCAGCGCTGCTGGCCGCCCCATCACGCGCAAAGAGAACAGCATACGCGGCGTACTGGTACGAGCGCAGCATGCCGGCCACATCGCGCAGCGGCGACCGCTTAATCCGCCGCTCGCTGATCGGGCGCAGCGGTTCACCCTCGAAGTCGATAATTACATAATCTTTGCCGGTAAAGAGCACCTGCTCAAGATGATAATCGCCGTGAATGCGGATGCGCACGGTCTCGATTTTATCGCTGGTAATGCGATGTAGCCGGGCTAGCAAGGCGTCTTCACTCTGCGCGACGCGTTCGGCGGCGGGGCGCACTGTCGCCGGCAAGGATGGCAACTGCTTGCGCAGGTCTTGCAGGGTGCGCCCGATCAGGCTGCGGATGCTCTGATAGATCGAGCGTTGGTAGAGGGTTGAGAAGGGTTCTGGCGCCATAGCCGGCCCGCTCCCTTTTGCCAACGCCTGATGCATCTCGGCGGTGCGCTGGCCAAGCAAGCGTGCTGCTTCAAGGTAGCCGCCGATCAGCTCTTCGGCTAACGGCGCCAGCGGTTGTGCAGCAGCCGCCAACAGCTCGGCTACGCTCCCCTTCACCACCGGCGGGGTCAAATCGGGCCGGGTGAGCACCGTATCGTAATAGCGCCGCACCACATCGAGCGCGTAATCGAAGGCGTCACCCTCGTTTTGCACATAACCCTGCACAATCGCCAGCGTTAGCGGCTCGTCTTTGCCGCGCAAGTATTCGATGTAGCCGGCCACTGGCGGCGTGTGGGCAAACCCAGCCTCTTCGGTCAAATAGCGGCCTAGTTCAAGATCGGGGTTGCGGCCCGGCTCGATCTTGCGGAACAGCTTCATGATCAGCCGGGCGCCGAAATTGATTGACGAATTGCTCTGCTCGCCGCGCATCAGGCTCGGTTCAAGGCCATCACTGCCGCTCAGCAACTTCCGCAAAGCGCGAGTCGTACCTCCCACCAGCTCGCCGCCAGCCTCGCCGCGCAAGCGCCGGCGACCTATCGTCAGTTCGAGGAGCGCCGCCGGAAAGCGCCGCTCGCCGATCGGATCGTACAGCACCCCCGCTTCAGGCCGTCGCCCCACCTTCAGGCGGGCAATCGCCAAATGGCGCTGATCGGCCACTATCTGATCGGCCCGCTCACCTTCGGCATAGGCCATCGGTAGCAGATACATTTCAGGGCTGCCCTCAACATACTGCACATTCAGCAGCGTGAGATAGGCCGGGCCGCCGGCATAATCGAGCCGAACAAATTCGTTGATGCTGACCTGCTTAATCTTGCGCGTCTTGGCGCCAAACCAGCGCCGGTTGCGCAAATAAACGGGCAAGACCCGTTCTAGCCGCTCTTGGCGACCGTCGTAAAAGATGGCATCCCACTCGATCGCGTCAACCGGTATCTGCGCCAGCTCGGTTTCAGGTTGCGGCGCTGCCAACCGCACCCCCTCGACACGCTGCGGCACCAGCGTAAACCAGTAGAAGCTATGCGGGCCAAGGGTGAGGAAATAGGGTTGGTCACCAATCGGCGGAAACTCGACTTGCCCAAACAGCTCCACCGGCATCAGGCTGCGGTACGGCGAGAGGTCGAGTTCGACGCCTTGCACAAACCGCGACAGATTGAAGACCGCGAGCAGGATTTGGTCTTCGGTCTTGCGCAAGAAACAGAGTACCTTGCGGTTTTCGGGGTAGAGAAACTCAAGCGTGCCGCGACCAAACGCCGCATATCGCTTGCGCAGTGCGATCAGTCGCTTCATCCACCAGAGTAGCGAGTGCTGGTTGGCGCTCTGCGTTTCGACATTGACCGTCTCGTAGTGATATTCGGGATCGGTAATCACCGGCAGGTAGAGTTGCTGCGGGTTGGCGCGGGAAAAACCGGCATTGCGGTCGCCGCTCCACTGCATCGGCGTGCGCACCCCGTTGCGATCGCCAAGGTAGATGTTATCGCCCATGCCGATCTCGTCGCCGTAATACAGCACCGGCGTGCCCGGCAACGAAAAGAGCAGGCCGTTCATCAGCTCAATTTTGCGCCGGTGATTGCCGAGTAGCGGGGCCAGCCGGCGGCGAATGCCAAGATTGATGCGCGCCTGCGGATCACGGGCGTAGACCCGGTACATATAATCGCGCTCTTCATCGGTCACCATTTCGAGGGTCAACTCATCGTGGTTGCGCAAGAAGATCGCCCACTGGCAAGTATCGGGAATCGGCGGCGTCTGCCGCATAATGTCAATGATAGGATAGCGATCCTCAAGATGCACCGACATAAAGAGCCGCGGCATGACCGGGAATTGGAAAGCCATGTGGCACTCATCGCCATCACCGAAATAGGCGACCGCGTCTTCCGGCCACTGATTCGCCTCGGCCAGAAACATCCGCCCATGGTACTTCTCATCCATGTGCCGGCGTAGCCGCTTGAGGAAGGCGTGCGTTTCCGGCAAATTCTCGCAATTAGTACCCTCAGCCTCATAGAGATAGGGGATAGCGTCGAGCCGCATACCATCGACGCCGAGATCGAGCCAGAACTCCATCGCCTTGAACATGGCCCGTTGCACCGCCGGATTCTCAAAGTTGAGGTCAGGCTGGTGGCTGTAGAAACGGTGCCAGTAATACGCCTGCGCCACCGGGTCCCATGTCCAATTGCTGGTCTCGAAATCTTTGAAGATAATCCGCGCGTCTTTGTAGCGGTCGGGCGTATCCGACCACACATAAAAATTACGTGCCGAGGAGCCGGGCTTGGCGCGGCGGGCGCGCTGAAACCACGGATGTTGATCAGAGGTGTGGTTACAGACCAGCTCGGTAATCACGCGCAGGCCACGACGGTGGGCCTCGCGAATAAAGACTTTGAAGTCGGCGAGAGTGCCGTAGTTAGGGTGGATGTTGGTATAGTCAGCGATGTCGTAGCCATCATCACGCAGTGGCGAAGGATAGAACGGAAGTAGCCAGATCGCCGTCACCCCCAGATCCTGCAAATAATCGAGCTTACCGGTCAGGCCGGGAAAATCGCCAATTCCATCGCCGTTGCTGTCGCAAAAGGCACGGACATGCAGCTCGTAGATCACCGCATCTTTATACCAGAGCGGATCATCGGCCAGAATCGTCGGCGCCTTGGCTGGGCGGGTACGGCTCATGATGCGTCCTCATCGTTCGTTTAGCTTACTCCCCTCATCCAACATCGTCGTATCGGCGCAGCGTTGCGCGTGCTGTTAGGCGAAATACTCAAACCCGCGCTCATCGCGGCGCAAGCGGCGAATGCAGAAGATATGCACTGGCGCTTGCGGGCTGAGTTCGACATAGTTAAATTCGCCCGACCACGTATAGCGAGCATCGGTCAACAAGTCGTGGGCTTGGTACACACTATTGAGGCCCCACTCGGCCACCGGCACCTGCACCCAACCGCGCTGGGTACGTTCGGGATCGAGGTTGACCACCACTAGAATAATATCTTGGCCATCGGGTGAAGTTTTGCTATAGGCCAACAACCACTCGTGCTCATGGAAGTCAATGTCAACCCGGTGGAAGCGCAGCGTATCGTTGCGGTGCAACGCGGGATGCTCACGGCGAATCCGGTTGAGTTGAGCAATAAAGCCGCGTAGACTATGCGGCGCATCGAGGTGCCACCGCTTGATCTCGTACTTCTCGTTGTCGATATACTCTTCGCGCCCCGGCACCGGAATATGCTCCATCAACTCGTAGGCCGGGCCGTACATCCCCCAACTCGCCGTCAGCGTTGCCGCCATCGCCGCCCGCGTCAGAAAGACGGAACGCTGGCCGGCATAGAACTGCGGGGTCAGAATGTCGGGCGTGTTTGGCCAGAAGTTAGGGATAAAGAGATCGCTCACCGGCGGTGTGGTCAATTCCAGCAGATACTGGGTAATCTCGTGCTTGGTCGTGCGCCACGTGTAGTAGGTATAGCTCTGAGTAAAGCCGATCTTGGCCAGATGGTACATTACCTTTGGCCGCGTAAACGCCTCTGAGAGAAAGATCAGGTCGGGATGCTCGGCCTTGAGCGAGCTGAGGCACCACTCCCAGAAGCGCAAATTCTTGGTGTGCGGATTATCGACCCGGAAGATACGTACTCCCTGCTCGATCCAGAAGGCAAAGATCCGGCGTAGCTCTTGCCACAACCCCTGCCAGTCATCCGACTCAAAATCAAACGGATAGATATCTTGGTACTTCTTGGGCGGATTCTCAGCGTACTGAATGGTGCCATCAGGGCGAGCGCGGAACCACTGCGGATGCTCGCGTACATACGGATGATCTGGCGAACACTGGAAGGCGATGTCGAGCGCTACCTCGATGCCGTAGGTACGCGCTGCCGCTACCAGCGCTCGAAAATCCTCGAGCGTGCCCAATTCGGGATGGACGCTCATATGGCCGCCGTCGGCATTGCCGATCGCCCACGGGCTGCCCGGATCGCTGGGGCCGGCGGTGAGGCTGTTGTTTCGACCTTTGCGGAAGGTGTAGCCGATCGGATGGATCGGCGGCAGATAGAGCACATCAAAGCCCAATTCGGCCACGTAGGGCAGGCGCTTGATCACATCACGAAAGGTACCATGACGGCCCGGCTCATCGGCAGTCGAACGGGGGAACAACTCGTACCACGCTGAAAACCGCGCCCGCTCACGCTCGACCGTCACTGGATACACTTCGGATTCAGTGGCAAAGCGGCGTGGTAAATGGACGGCCATTAATGAATGGATCTCGCTGGCAAAAGCGGTATCGACATCACCGGCAATCAGCGCCGCCTCAGCCACGTGCAACACCGCCGAATCGGCGCCGCTGGCATGGTGCGCCGCTTCGCCGACGAGTGCCGCCCCGATCTGCAAATCAACCCGTACGTCTTGGCCGGCAGCTAGCCGCTTCTCAAGCTGATGCACCCACGTCGCAAAGCGATCGATCCACGCCACAATCTGAAACTCGTGGCGGCCAATGCTATTGAGGGTAAATTGACCCTCCCAACGATCGTTGACCAGCGGGCGCAACGGCGCTTCGTGCCACGCCTCGGCCCCGACCGGACGGTGGCGCACCACCGCTGCCAACTCGTCATGACCGTCGGCAAACAGATCGCACCGCACCGTCAGTACATCACCCACAATCCGCTTAACCGGATACCGGCCACCATCGATTGCCGGTTCAACCGCCTCGATAATAACCCGGCGCCGCCCTTCACCTACTGCTGCCAGATCAGGAGCGACTGCCGCCGCTGCGCGACGCGATTGAGAACGTGGCGCCTTGACGGTCATGGAGCCTCCTCGAAATGTGACACATCGTGACTTTGCGCGTGGGGTGATGCCTCGTTCACCCTTCCCCACTTTCGATTGTACGGTGCTCGGCGGGATGTGTCAAACTGGTTGCACACGGTACTGATTGGGTTCATTGGCCTTGTGCTGTACTACTATTGCTTGTTCTCCCGCATCCCCGGCTGTGCGCAGGACAACTGTCTGTGAGAATTCGCAGTTGTTGCGCATTGTGTTGTCCACGGCTTTTATCCTCGCACTTGTGGGTATTTGGACGGGGAGGGGAACGTTTTAAAACTTCAGACTCTTTTATCCTCGCACTTGTGGGTATTTGCGATGGCCGGATATTGGCTGGCATCACGCCTGTGCCTTCACCTGCTCCAACGATAACGTGGGAGATTGCGACGGTCGATTGGCCATACCATTTCACCCGCCGGCGTGATCGTACCTTGCGCATCAACCCCGCCGGGCAACCGCATCTCGCTTTTGGTGGCGACGCGCTCTATTACGCCTATGCCGAAGCCGCCGGCTGGCGGATTGAGGTCGTTGATGACAATGCCGGGGTGGGTGAATATGCTGCCCGCGCACTTGATCACGCCAATTAACCGCACATCGGGTACTACGACTGGTTTAACGGCGCGTTGAAATATGCCTATCGCACCGCTAACGGCTGGCAGATCGCAACTGTTGACAACACTACGCACACTGCCAATACCCCGCCCTTGGTCGTACCGGCTATGCGCATATTGCGTACTATGACTGGACGCATAGCGCGCTGAAGTAGGCGCGCTGGGATGGATAACGTTGGCAGATTCGGACTGTCGACCAGCACGATACCGGCATCGCCGTTGCCCTTGCCCTTGACACTAGTGATCGCCCGCACATCAGCTTTTTTTGCCGCAGTGACAGCGACATTACAGCATGCTCTGTAGACAGGAAGCGCGTGGCAGGTGCAAACGGTTGATCGCTACGCCGGACAATTTTTGTCATAAGCCCTCGACCGGTAGGGCCACCCTCATCTTGCCTACTATGACACGGCCAATGCTGTTCTGAAATATGCGTACTGGGATAGATCGTGGTGGATGATCCAAGTCGTTGATGACAGAGACATCACCGGCTGGTATGTGACGCTGGCGTTTGATACGCGCGATCAGCCGCATATTGAATACTACGTCGCGCAATCAAGCCTGCAATATGCCTTCTGGAATGGCGCCGCATGGCAACAACAAACTGTCATCGCTGCCAACAACGCCATCCGTGCCCTCAGTCTTGACCTTGATGCAGATAACTAACCGCAGCTCAGCTTGTTTACCGAATACCGTTGAGATCAGAACGCTCTCTGGTATGCCCGCCCGAGCAATGGCTTCTGGCAGATCGAGCTGGTTGAACAATCCGGTCTGGTTGGCCGCTACGCCTCGCTCGCCCTTGACAGCGCCGAACGGCCGTATCTAGCGTATTACACATCACTAGCGGCAATCTGGCTGACGCTGCGTGGACGGGTGCGTACTGGGTAGTTTAGACTGTCGATCAAGCGCCGCCAAGCGGGCAGTTTGCCCAGCTTGCGCTCGATCGTGCCGATCAGCCGTATATTACCTATTACGATGCGACCAACGCCGATCTCAAGTATGCGCGCCGGCGCGCCAATCGCTGGGAGCAACAACGGGTGGATAGCTACGGTCAAGTGGGCGAGTGTGTCACGTTGGCGCTCGATAGTAACGATTGGCCGCACTTCGCCTACTATGACGCCACGAATGGCGATTTGCACTATGCCCGTTGGAACGGCAATGGCTGGCAAATCGAGACGGTAGTTGCCGAAGGTGATGTGGGCCGGTATGCTTCGCTGGCCCTTGACAGAGCCGGACGGTCACATGTCGCCTACTGTGATGCCACGAATGGCGTGCTTATCTATGCATATCCGAACGGAGCAGTATGGGTACGGCAGGTGGTAGATGCCAACAAATAGGTCGGCATCGATGCCTCAATCGTGCTCGATCGGGCCAATTGCCCGCATATCGGCTACCACGGCGCAATCAACGGCGACCTGAACTATGCGCGTGCGCGCGATGGCATTCTGTTGCCACCCACGAGCCCCCGACCGCGCCGCCGGCCTTACCAGCCCCCGACCGCGCTGTAGGAACGCAGCACGCTGCGCCCCTACGACGACCTTACGACGTGGGCCGCACCAAGGTATATTGGCCATGTTGGTGATCGGCGCGGCCAAAATCAACCACCACATACCCGGCGGCAAAAGCAGCTTCGGCGCAGGCCCGGAAATGGTAACGCCACGCCTGCGCTGCGCTAGGATCGCGTTGCTGCACGGCGCTAAAATCAAGCGGAATGCGCAAACGCGCGACCAGTTCACCAGCAATGACTGGCAGCGCATCGAGTGACGGATTGATCAGAGGAGCTGCCGCTACCTGCTCGGCAGACGGGCGCGCCACCGGTGATTGCACCAACCACCACTCGACCTGAAACCGATCGCTAGGCAACGTACCATCAACCAGCTCTGGCTCCGGCCCATATACATTGCGCAAATAGGTGCGGCAGATCGCGCCCAGTTTGTGGATATTAAGATGGGCATTGCGCGCCAACAGCGGGTCATACGTCCACGTCATCAATTCAAGGTCTTGCGCCAAGGCAAACTCACGCTGCGCCCGCTTGAGCCGCTCGCCAATGCGCGCATCGCGCAGATCGGGCCGTACCGCCGCCATATGCGAGGCATGCTTCAAGCGGCCATCGGCAGTGCGGGCCAAAAAACCAAACACGAAGCCCACCAGTTCGTCGCCTGCAAATGCGCCCAGCACCAACCCACCATTGCGCTGCACCGTTACCAGCAGGTTGAGCGGTACCACAAACTCATCGCCCCACACCAATTGCTGAAGTTGTTCGCAGGCCTGATACTCGGCGTATGTGGCTACTGGCCGGATAGTGATCTGCATGGTGTCCTCAATAATATATGTGATTGATGCCTGAAGAACTACGCCGAATTATAGCAACAACGGGGGAACAGCGGGGCGTGATCGGCGGTCAGGGCGAGGGAGCGGTGCCCAGCTTGACTGTGAGCGCCCGACCGCAGCAATCCCCCTCAGCGAGCTGAATCCGTACTTGTGGGAGCTTGCTTCACCGCGCAGAGCGCGGCTCGCAATGACAGGTGGGGAGCGGGGCGTAATCGGCGGTCAAGGCGAGGGGGCGCAGCCCCAAGTAATCGCTCCTGTTGGCGGTAATAGTCTGTTACAACGGAAATAGCTTCCCCTTCATCGTAAAAACCGTGAACAAACCCTGTTGACAGACACCCCCATTTATCTTGATACTAGAGATACGAGATGGCATACAACAGCTTGACCGCCATACGCTGTAACCGACCAGTAGCCGGCAACCTTTTCGCGTGCCATCGAGAGCTAGAAACCACCTGCGCTCGGAGGTCTACCATTCGTGGTTGCGCCACTCTCTGCGACAACTCTTAGCGGCCTGATCGATGACTTTTTGGCCGAATATACCGCAGCACACCCAGCGCAAGCCGCTGCGAGCGGATTGCCGCCGCCGCCGGTGATCGGCGAACATAGCCCGGTGGCAATCGCGGCGCGGCTGGCCCGTTACCGGGCTTTAGCTGTGGCGTTGCAGCACCTTACGCCCCAAACCGTCGCCGAACAGCTCGACCACGCCTTGTTGAGTTGGCAGCTCGAATGGGCCATCTGGCAACTGAGCACGTTACAACTGCACCGCCGCGATCCCCGTTACTATGCTGGGCTGGCGTTTCTTGACCCGCGCCGGTTAGAGACCAGTGATGAAGCCGAATGTGACGTGCTCTTGGCCGAACTGCGCGCTATTCCCGGCCTGTTGGAAACCGCGCGCGCCAACCTCCGCCGTCCCCTTAGCCGGCTAGCGATCGAAGAGGCGCTGATTGCACTCCAACTCACCGCCGCTACGCTCAATAGCACCCATCTGCCCAACCGCGAGTTGCGGGCTGCTGCGCGTGCAGCGCTCACTGCGCTGGCGGCGTTTAGCCATTTTTTACAGGTAGAACACCTGCCTGCCGCCATTGAGGAAGTGGGTCTTGGCGCCGCCTACTTCAGCGATTGGCTGCGGCTGGCTGAACAGATTAGCCTATCGCCGGAACGGCTGCGCGCCTTGGGTGAAACTGAGCTGCGCCGGCAGCGTGATATCTTGAGTGCGCTCGCACCGTACCGCGACTACCGCCGGCTGCTGCACAAACTGGCCGCCGACCATCCGCCGGCTGAGCAGGTGTTAGCCGAATTGCGTGGCTGGATTGCCCATGCGCGCACCCTGCTCGCTCGCTACGAGCTGGTGAGTCTGATCGACACAACGTTACCACAGGTGACGATCGCGCCGCCGTTTGCCCGCTGGACGGCGCTGAGCCTCATCCCACCGGGGCGGAGCGGGCTAGCGCAAGTGGCCGTCAGCCTGCCTGATCCAACATGGCCAGTTCACGAGCAAGCGGCATGGTTGCGCGCCTTTGGCCGGCCAGCGCTGGCAGTCGCCGCCCTCCACGAAGCCTACCCCGGCCATTACCTGCACCTTGCCTTTATCGCGCGCGCGCCGGGCCGGTTGGCCCGCCACTTCTGGAGTGTGTGCCATCTCGAAGGCTGGGCGCATTATGTCGAACAGATGACAGTAGCTGCTGGCTTTGATGGAGAAGATCTCCGGCTCACAGCGGCGGTGGCTGGCGAGGCCCTCTTGCGCGCCTGCCGGCTGGTCGTGGCGGTGGATCTGCACACCGGCGCGACCGATCTCGCCGCCGCCACCGAGCGATTTCGCGCCGAAGCCGGGCTAGAGCCACCGCTCGCTATGCGCGAAGCGCGCCGGGCAGCGCTCGATCCGGGGGTCATCTGCTATACCGTGGGTCGCTTGGCGATCATGCGACTACGCGAACGGATGCAACAACGCTGGGGCGAACACTTTTCGCTACGCCGCTTTCACGACGCCGTACTGTCATTTGGCGCGCCGCCCTTGCCAGTGCTTAGCCGGCTGCTGGCGGTAACCGATATGCTATAATGCGTTCCTACAATCGCGTTTGGGGGACGGGCGCGCCCGCCGCGCCTGCCGGGGAGCCATGTGTGCCTGCGCGTCCATTTTTAAAGTGGGCTGGCGGTAAAAGCCAACTCTTGCCAGAGCTATCACGGCGGATTCCCGAACGCTTTGGCCGCTATCACGAGCCATTCGTGGGCGGCGGCGCTCTCTTCTTCTACCTCTGGAATCAAGGCCGCTTGCAGCATGGCGCGATCTTGAGCGATGTGAACCCGGAGCTGATCGATTGTTATCGGGCCGTGCGAGATCAGGCCGAAGAGTTGATCGACCTGCTCCAGAGTCTGCGCCCGTATGCGACCGACCGCGACTTCTTCTACGAGATTCGCGGCTGGGATCGCCGGCCCGACTTCGCCCAGCGCTCGCTTGTCGAACGCGCTGCCCGCACCATCTTTCTCAACCGCACGTGCTACAACGGCCTTTACCGCCTCAACAACAAAGGCCAATTCAACGCGCCGTTCGGCTACTACAAAAACCCGCTGATCGTCGATAGCGACAACCTGCGCGAAGTGAGCCGAGCCTTGCGCCACGCCGAACTGCGCGTTGCCGACTTCGCCGCCGTGCTCGACTATGCCCAAGCGAGAGATTTCATCTACTTCGACCCGCCTTACGTCCCCGTCAGCCCCACCGCTTCGTTTACCAGCTACACCCGGCGCGGGTTCGACGAAACCGAGCAGCGCCGGTTAGCCGCCGTCTTCCACCAACTAGCAGCGCGCGGCTGTTACGTGATGCTTTCCAATTCATCGACGACGCTAGCCCATCAATTATATGACAATGCCTATGAGGTGGATGTGGTGCTGGCCAGCCGCAAAATCAACTGTGACGGCAAACGGCGCGGGCTGGTCGAAGAGTTGATCGCGTGTAGCTTTCCCACCGGCATCGTGGCGCGGTACGATCTCGCCAGCGACTGAATGACGCTTGAAGTGTCAAACATTTTGCGGTATCCTTTTGCTGCGCAGCAAGGCATGGGATCAGGGAAAGATCTACCTCATGCACAACTTTTGCACAAGCAAAATATTTGACAGTTCGCCGATTTCTGTGCTACTATTCCCGAAGTTATCACGCACAGATCTCAGTTGCATGGTTGTGTCTAAACGACGAAACAAGCCCACGGCGGGTAGTGGAGAGCTGGCATGAAGTTGCATGAATATCAGGCGCGCGAACTCTTGGCGCGCTACGGCATTCCGGTGACCGGCGGCGGAGTGGCGGTCACGCCAGCCGAGGCGCGCGCCATCGCCGAACAAATTGGCGGGCCGGTGGTGGTGAAAGCGCAAGTGCATGTCGGTGGGCGCGGCAAGGCGGGTGGCGTGAAGTTGGCCCAAACTCCAGCCGAGGCCGAGCAGGTGGCTGGGCAGATTTTGGGCATGAATATCAAAGGGTTGACCGTTGAGAAGGTGCTGGTTGCCGAAGCGGTCAGTTACGAGCGCGAGATCTATCTGTCAGCCATTCTGGATCGCGGCAGCAAGCGGATCACGATGATCGCCTCAGCCGAAGGCGGCGTCGAGATCGAAGAGGTTGCTAAGACGAACCCTGAAGCAATTATCAAGATTTCCGCCCACCCGACGATGGGCTTGCTCGATTTTCAAGCCCGTGAGCTAGCCTTCCGCATCGGGCTGCGCGACGGCAAGCAAGCTCGCCAATTCGCTCAGATCGCCAGTGCGCTGTATCGGGCCTTTGTCGAGAACGACGCTTCGCTGGCCGAGATCAACCCGCTGGTGGTGAAAGCTGACGGCAGCCTGCTTGCGCTCGACTCGAAAGTGCTGCTCGACGAGAGCGCCCTCTTCCGCCACCCCGAACTAGCAGCGCTTCGCGATCCCTCTGCTGAGCCGGAAGCCGAACGGCGCGCGCGCGAGGCCGATATTACGTACATCAAACTCGACGGCAACATCGGCTGTATGGTCAACGGCGCCGGGTTGGCGATGGCGACGATGGATGTGATCAAGCTGTCGGGCGGCGAGCCAGCCAATTTCCTCGATATCGGCGGCGGGGCCGGCAAAGAGAAGGTCAAAGCAGCGTTGCAGATCATCCTCTCTGATCCGAACGTCAAGGCGGTATTGTTCAACATCTTTGGCGGCATCACCCGCGTTGACGAAGTCGCGCGCGGCATCCTTGCTGCTCTCGAAGAGGTGCCCACCGACGTGCCGATGGTGGCACGGCTGGTTGGCACCAATGAAGAAGCTGGACGGGCACTGTTGGCCGGTTCTAAGCTGATCCCAGCGGCCACGTTGGCCGAAGGCGCCCAGAAGGCAGTGGCGGCGGCCCGCGGCGAGTTGTAGGTTAGCCGTCTAGTTCGCGGCGCGCAGCGGCAATGAGCGCCCGTTCACGGCGATCAATCGTCTCACGGGTGAGTTGGTCGAGCCGCCAACGCCACTCGTCAATGATGGCGGCGGCGCGCGCACCCGCTGCCGCCCCCATCTCGGCCAGCCAAGCTCGATCGCGAGCCAGTAGCGCCAGTTGCAACTCGACTTCGGTATAGCGGCAGGCGACAAACGGCAACCGCTCCGCCCGCGCCGGCGGATAATCGGTACCGGCGACGAGTTGCAGCGGTTCACATTTGAACAAACCGGCTAGCAGCGTGATGGTGCGCTCGCCGGGCGTTGACAGCCCCAACTCTATGTGAGAGACTGCTACCCGCGAGATGGCCAGACGCTCAGCCAGATCCTGCTGCGTCCAGCCGAGGTTGGCGCGTAACCGGGCAATTCGTTGACCAATCGGTTCTTCAGTAACGGTCATGGTAACTCTCTTAGCAGACGCGATCCGCCATTCCGTTGTATAGTAGCATTGTCTGAGTCGCCGTGGCACAGAATAGCCGTAGGCGTGTCGCACTGCTCATGTGAGAGGATAACGAACAATGGCTCCGAAACGCGCATTGATCACCGGCATTACCGGGCAAGATGGTAGCTACCTCGCTGAGTTCTTGCTTGCTAAGGGGTATGAGGTGATCGGGATGGTGCGGCGCTCGAGCACCGTCAATTTCGAGCGAATTAAGCATATTCAAGATAAACTGACCCTTGTCAGCGGCGATTTGCTCGATGAGGTGTCGCTAATTCACATTTTGCGCGAGCATCGTCCGCACGAGGTCTACAATCTCGCGGCGCAATCCTTCGTGCAGACCTCGTGGCCGCAGCCGGTCTTTACCGGCGAAACCACCGCGTTGGGCGTTACCCGTTTGCTCGATGCGGTGCGGATCGTGGATCCCGACATCCGGTTTTATCAGGCGTCGAGCAGTGAAATGTTCGGCAAAGTGGTGGAGGTGCCGCAGAAAGAGACAACGCCATTCTACCCGCGCAGTCCCTACGGGGTCGCCAAGGTGTATGGTCACTGGATTACGGTGAACTATCGCGAAAGCTATGGGATGCACACCACTTCGGGCATCCTGTTTAACCACGAGAGTCCGCGGCGCGGGCTTGAGTTTGTCACTCGCAAGATTTCGCACGGCGTGGCGCGGATTAAGCTCGGGCTCGATGAGGAGCTGCGATTGGGCAACCTTGAGGCTCGGCGCGATTGGGGGTTCGCTGGTGATTACGTCGAAGCAATGTGGCTGATGTTACAACAGGATCAACCCGAAGACTATGTAATTGCAACCGGCGAAACGCATTCAGTCCGCGAGTTTTGCGAGTTGGCGTTTGGTTATGTCGGTCTTGACTATCGCGATTATGTGGTGATTGACCAGCGCTTTATGCGTCCAGCCGAAGTGGATCTGCTGATCGGCGATCCTTCCAAAGCTCGCCAGAAACTTGGCTGGCAGCCACGCACCACGTTCCCCGAACTGGTGCAGATGATGGTTGAGGCCGACCTACACTTAGTTAAGGAGCAGATGCGATGAATCAATCCGAGACTCGGCTGATCGAGGAAGGATGGGCGGCATTGGTTGAGCGTCTGGGACTGGCAAACGCGAGTCGCTTCGTGATGTTGCTCGATCGGCGCACCGGCGGCGCACGCCAACACCTTCAGTCGTTGTGGGGCGTGAACCCGTTGCCGGCGCGCCGGCCCCAACCACCGGTTACCAACCAGTCTGACGCCTAATCGCTCGCATCCGGTCTCTATGCGCCGCCCTGCCGATCATTAAGGCAGGGCGGTTTTTGTTTCAGCCACCGTTCCGCCCGCCTCCCGCGCGCCGAAAATCACGCACCAGCAACCGCATGCGCCGTTGCCCGTTCCATTCATCAACGGCTAGTTGATAGGCGAGATCAATCGTTGGGTATCGCTGCAACGCCTCGGCGAAGTGGCCAAAGTGAAAGCCAATCGCCTCGAACATGCTCGTGCCGGCGCGCACCCGCATGCGCAGATGGGCGCCATCGCTGGTCGGCTGGGGGTCAATGGCAGTCACGTTTGGCGCCATCAAGATCGGCTGCGGGTTGCCTTGCCCAAACGGCTCAAGCTGCTGGATGCCGGCGTATAGTTCCCACGATAGCTCGGTCAGCGGTACTACTGCGTCAATCATCAGCCGTGGCACCAGTTGGTCATCGCGCACATATTGCCGGCTTAGAGCGATCAATCGCTGTTCGAGCACCGGAATCTGCGCAGTGGTAATGGTAAAGCCGGCTGCCGCAGCATGGCCGCCGTAGCGCACGAATAGGTCGGCACATTGATCGAAGATATCGATGATACTCAAACCGGGGATCGAGCGAGCCGAACCGCGTGAGGTTTCGCTACCTTGCTCGATCACCACCACCGGCCGGTAGTAGGTCTCGACGATACGAGCCGCGACTAGCCCGATCACACCGGCGTTGAATTCAGGGCTGGCGAGCACAATCAACGGTTGCTTGGCCCGCCCGCTCTGCGCGACCAGCTCTTCGGCTCGCGCCTGTAACTGGCGAGTGAGCGCCTGTCGCTCGCGATTGGTCGCATTCAATTCGGCGGCTAACCCATCGGCAGTTTCCCGATCGCTGGCCAGCAACAACTCGTAGGCGCGGCGAGCTTCAGCGAGCCGGCCGGCGGCATTGAGGCGCGGGGCCAGCGCAAACGCGATTGCGCCGCTATCGATCAACCCCGGCGCTAATCCGGCGGCGGCCATCAGCGCACGCACGCCGGGACGCGTCGTCTCGTTCAGCGCGATGAGGCCGGCCCGCACTAAGACCCGATTCTCGTCGAGCAATGGCCCCATATCGGCCACCGTTCCCAGCGCCACCAGATCGAGCATATCGCGCCCGCGCAAATTGGCCGGACGCTTGCCGTTGCGCGCCAATGCTTGGATGAGCTTGAACGCAATCCCAACACCGACTAACTCTTTAAATGGATACGCGCAATCGGGTTGCTTGGGATTAACGACTGCCAACGCTGGCGGCAGTTCGGTAGGCGGATGGTGGTGGTCGGTGACAATCACGTCGATCCCCAACCGGTTCGCATCGGCCACTTCGGCGTGATTCGAGATGCCGCAATCAACCGTAATCAGCAGGCGCACTCCATCGGCGGCCAACTGGCCGATCGCAACGTTGTTCAAGCCATACCCCTCGCGAGCGCGATGCGGAATGTATGGTCGGATCCGCCCGCCCATTGCGCCAATCGCTTGGGTTACCAACGCGACTGCCGTCACCCCATCAACATCAAAATCGCCATAGACCGTCATCAACTCACCGCGATCGATGGCTGCGGCGATCCGGGCCGCGGCCTCAGCCATACCGCGCATTTGAAATGGATCGTGCAGACCGGCAGCGTAATCGGCGGCGAGAAAGGCGCTGGCCGCGGCGGGATCATGCAAGCCACGCTGGTAAAGCAACGTCGCCAGTAACGGAGGCAGACCAAGACGTTCGCTAACATCGGCAGGCGCTGGCGGGCGGAATTCCCAGCGTTGGCGGCGAGCTGACATACGCATCACTCCTGTCGTGAGCGGCAGAGTGCAGGCGGCAATTATTATACTCCGCTTTCACCCTGCCTGTATGAATGCCGTATTGGCACGGAATGATTGCCGGTTGGTAATATCATCGTGCTATTATGAATACCGCGGCGAATGCTGAATCGTTACGCCCAGATTTCTGTCCAATGAAATCACGCTTCATCAAACTGCTATTTTTAAGTTGGATGTTGATCGGTTGCGCGTCGCCACCATCACCGCTAGTGTCACCGACCCCTGCCCTGCTCCGTATCCTCAATCGAGACACCTATATTGATCCTGCATTACTCGATGCGTTTACTGACGAGACCGGCATTGTCATTGTCTACCACACCTATAGCAACAACGAAGAGCTGTACAACATTCTAACCACCGCCAAAGAACCGTACGATTTAGTGATCGTCAGCGATGTGCTCATCGATCGCCTGCTCCGTGAGCAGCGGCTGGCCGTGCTGAACCGTGGACGAATCCCTAATCTGGCCAATCTTGCTCCGGCATTTAATCGGATTGCAGGCGATCCAGTCAATCGGTTCTGCGTGCCATATCTGTGGGGTGTGCTTGGCTTTGGCTATCGCCAATCAGCCCAGCGCCAATCGATTACCAGTTGGGACGATGTGTTCGATCCGGCTCGCAGTAATCGCGTGGTTATGGTTGACGACGCCCGCTTTGGGATCGGATTAGCATTGATCAAGCTAGGATTTAGCCCAAACACAAGTGATCCGGCCGCCATTGGCGCTGCCCGTGATTGGTTGCGCTCGCACGCCGGGCGCATCGTTCGTTTTGCCGGTAATGATGGGCAAACCTTCTTGGCGAGCAACGAAGCCGATGTTGCGATCGAATGGAGTGGCGATATTCTCCAAATAGCGATCATTGATCCTGACATCCAGTTTGAAGTTCCGGCCGAGGGTGCCATTTTCGCGGCTGATAGTATGTGTGTGCTCGCCAATGCCGCTAACCACGTCGCCGCCGAGCAGTTTATCAATTTTATCTTGACGGCTGAACACGGTGCGGCTTTAGCGAACAAGACCCGCTATATTTCACCGAATCGCGCAGCCTTTGACCGTCTTGATGACGATCTGCGACGCTTGATCCAACGCTATCAAGCTCTTGAACAAGAGGGGCGGTTGTTCCGTTTAGTCGATGTTGACTCGGCGACGTATCAACTCTACCGTGCCGCTTGGGCGGAGGTGCGGCGATGAATGATCCTTCCCCTTCCTTGCGCCGCTGGCTAACTTTCGGTATCGCGAGCGCAATCATGCTTTCGCTGGTGGTGTTAATCGGCGGCTTGTGGATCCAAGCAGCGCTGCACCAACACACCGCCGAGCGCCTTCAGCGTGCAGCACAAGCCCGCGAAGCGGCATTGTCACTCAATATTGCCTTGGTAATGGCGCACCGCCATGATAGTGCTCTCCTCGAACTTGCGTATCGCAACCAACCCATCGAACCGCTCACGGTCGTTGCTTACACTACCACCTTGCAAGAAGTACGCCAAGCGTTTGGCAAGCTTGAGACGCTGAGCACCGAATTCACCTCGCTCACACCATTTGTACAAGAACTGGGACAGATCCTCAATACGTATCAAGTCACCCTTGCGCAGATTACGGCCCAGATCGAACAACGCCGCCGTATCGATGGGATTGAGTATCAGCTTCGTGAAGCGCAGCGCGCCTTGTGGTTAACGCTCGATCAGCACGAGAGCACTTTCCGCGAACGAGGTTTGCGGCTCGCGCTGGAAGAGCAGTCGTATCTGACTACTCGCCGGCAGGAATACATTGATGGGGTGCGCATCCAGATTAATCAATTGCAAACGGCGACTATGGGCTTGCCCGCACCAGAGCGCACCCTCCTCCAACAGCGGTTGACTGCCTATCTCAACACCTTCTTGCAATTGACTACGCTTGATTGGGAACTGCAACAGTATGCCATCACCTTGCGGTATCACACCGATGATATGCTGCGCGCCATTGATGGCATCCAGCAGGCGATAGCGACCGAACAAGATCAGGCGGCTGCGATGCTCAATCTGGCGGACTGGATGAGTTATGGCTTAATCCTCTGGATGATCGGCAGCAGTACCACGATCTTTGTGACGCTCGGCTGGCTCATCAATCGTCATGTCACTCGCCCGTTGACCACATTGACCTACGCGGCCAAACGGGTGGCCAGCGGCTGGCGTGAAACACCGATCCCAATTGTTGGCGCTGACGAGATCGGCGATCTGTCCCGTGCGCTCGCCCGGCTCACCAATGAATTGAATGAAACCATTGCTAAACTTGAAGATCGGGTAGCTCAGCGCACTATCCAATTGCAACGTGCGCTCTCCCAAAATGAGGCCTTGCTTGCTCAAGAACGTCGGCGCAGCCGTAGCGAACAGATTCTGATTGATCTGAGCCTTGCCTTAAGTCATCTGTCTGATGAAGCGGCGATCTGTCAGTGTGTAGTTAATACATTGGCTACCGGCAAAGAACCCGATGATCGCATCGGTATTTACACCCGTGAAGCAGACGGGGCGTTCTGGACTCCGCAAGTCACGCATGGCCACCAACGCGATCCTTTCCTCAAATTAGTCGCGCCCAAGGCTCTCGAAGAGGCGCGTGCCAATCCGTGCTATATCGCCGATCTGAGCGCTTATTCATTTCCGAGTTTACCTGCTCTACAGGGATCGGTGGTGGCAGCGACGATCCACTTGGATCAGCAAGATTACGCTCTGTTGACCCTGTATCGCCCGCAACCCAACGCTTTTACCGACGACGAGATCGCCTATGTAGGCATTGCCGCGCGCTTGGCCGGACAGGCACTGACTCGCGTGCGGTTGGTGGGGTCGTTGCAACAAGCCAAAGAGGCCGCCGAAGCCATTAATCGCGAGCGCAGCGCCTTTCTGGCCCGCCTCGACCATGATGTGCGCAACCCGCTCAACACGATTATTGCGATGGGCGAAATGTTGCGCGAGGCGCTTACCGACCGCCCAGCAGCTTCTGCTGATGCTGGCACGATTGCCCGCGCTGGTCGGCGTTTGCTAGGCCGGCTCAATATTCTGCTCGATAGCGCCAAGATCGAGTCGGGGATGCTGACCTTACAGCCTGAACCGTTCTCGCTCGATACCTTGCTTGATGATGTGCTGAGCGAGATTGAACCGCTGATTCGCCATAACCATAACCGGCTCGAAATTGAGCGACCGTCGAACTTGGGCTTGATCGTCGCTGATCTGAACCGGCTACGCCACGTGTTGATCCATCCGCTGCGTTTTGCTGCCGCCACGACTCGTCATGGCGCTATCACGGTGCAAGTGCAGCGACAAACGGCTGACGCGCAACGAGATGTGCTTGCAGTCACCATCAACGATACCGGCGCAACGTTGAGCGAACGCCACCTCCAAACCCTGCTCACGCCATTCGTGCTACCGCCCGCCGGATCGCGTCGTGCCGATGAAGGGGAAGGGTTAGCGTTAAGTCGCCAATTGTGCGAGTTGATGGGAGGTGTACTGGCAGCCCATCCACGCACGCCGGCCGGCATCAGTTTCACGATTCAAATACCGATCACGTTATCACGTGAGCCTGATGACCCCGTTGCGCAAACCCACTATTGGCCGCAACCCGATATCGTGTTGGTGACAGCCATTGAAGCCCGCGCCCTCCAAAACGCGCTCGAACAAGTGGGCTGGCAGGTGCAGCGGGCAGCGTCATTGGCCGAAGCAATCGCGCACGTGCGCCGGCCGCCATCCGCGTTGCTGATCGATTTCACGCGCGAGCGCGCGCCAGTAGAGGAGATGCTGCTGGCCGCTGGTTGGGATACCGTCCCTGTGATCTGGTTGTGCCATGCTGATAGTGGTGAGTGCACGATGCTTTGCGCGCGGTGGCCGGGTGATGTGGAAGCAGTTATTCGCACCGTGAAGACAGTACTGCCCCGACCACAACAGAACTCAAATGCCATTTTATTGATTGAAGACGATCCACCAACGCGCTTGATGATCCGGCGTGCGTTAGAAAGCGAGGGTTGGCATGTGATTGAAGCTGGCGATGGCGTCACTGGGAAAACGATCTGGCTCAGTGCAAAGCCGGCGCTAGTGATTCTTGATCTGATGCTGCCTGATGGCGATGGTTTGGCCCTCTTGCACCATTTACGCCAAACAATGACGACGCCAGTTGTGGTCGTCACTGCCAAAACGCTCCATCACGACGAGCTGAGTGCGCTCGCCAACATCGGCGCAACTGTGTTGCAAAAGGGTCGCTACCGGCGCAGTGATTTGCTCGCTTTGGTGCGCACGTTGGTGAGATGAGCGTTATCTATGATACGGACGGCATGGATAGCCGGATAGTGGTCAGGGCGGGTTGCAAACCCGCCCTGACTCACGCCACCCGCTACTGAACCTCCTACCGGCGCACAATCAGGCTTTGCCCGGTCATATCGGCAGCCGGCGGCAACCCCAACAGATCCAACAACGTCGGCGCAACATCGGCCAAGCGCCCGCCGCTACGCAGGCTCACCGCATCTTTGCCGTAACCGGGGCCGCCGATCAAGAAACAAGGCGCGGGGTTGGTCGTATGGGCAGTGTGCGGGCCACCCGTCTCCGGATCAATCATCTGCTCGGCGTTGCCGTGATCGGCAATCACCAATGCCACCCCGCCGCGGGCCAAAATCGCCGGCACCACCTTCGCCAACCCGGCATCGACCGCTTCGCAAGCCTTGATCACGGCGGGAATACTGCCGGTATGACCAACCATATCCGGGTTCGCATAGTTGACCACAATGAAATCGTACTGGTCGCTCTCGATCGCCTGCAAGAGCGCCTCGGTCACTTCCGGCGCGCTCATCTCCGGCTTGAGATCATACGTAGCGACTTTCGGCGAGGGAATGAGCTGGCGATCTTCACCGGGGAACGGCTCTTCACGCCCGCCGTTGAGGAAGAAGGTGACGTGTGGGTACTTCTCGGTTTCAGCGATGTGGAATTGGCGCATACCGGCTTGGCTAATCACTGCCGCCAGCGGGCTAGTGACGTAGCGTGGCGGGAAGGCGATCAATACCGGCAAACCCTCTTCGTATTGGGTCATCGTCACGAAGCACAGATCGCGCAACTGGCGATCACGCTGCCAAATCTGCGGCGGCAGCGGCTGGCCCTCAGCTTTTTGCCGCTCGTAATGCTGGCGAATGCGCTCGTTCAACTCCGGATCGACGAAAGCACGGGTCAACTGGCGGCCCCGGTCGGGGCGGAAGTTGGTGAAGATTACTGCATCGCCGTCGCGCACAGTGGCGATCGGTGCGCCATTAGCATCGACGATGACCGTCGGCAAAACAAACTCATCGCTAACATCCTTTGCATACGAGGCTTCAATCGCAGCCCGCGCCGAGGGTGCTTTCTCGCCGACGCCATCGACTAACGCCGCATACGCCTTACCGGTGCGCTCCCAGCGCTTATCGCGATCCATCGCGTAGTAGCGCCCCGACACCGTCGCGATCACGCCGGTGCCGAGCCGGGCAATCACGCCTTCGAGTGTATCGAGAAAGCCAAGCGCGCTGCGCGGCAACACATCGCGCCCGTCGAGGAAGAGATGCAGGTAGACACGGTGCAGTTGGTGGCGATGGGCTAATTCAAGCAAGGCATGCAGGTGATCCTCGTGGGCATGGACGCCGCCGGGGCCGAAGAGGCCCATCAGGTGCAGGGCCGAGTCACGTTGTTTGACGTGCTCAATCGCCTGCAATAGGGCCGGATTGGTAAAGAAATCGCCGTCGGCAATCGCTTTACTGATGCGGGTCAGCTCTTGATAGACAACGAAGCCGGCGCCGATATTGAGATGGCCGACTTCCGAGTTGCCAATCTGGCCTGCCGGCAAGCCGACATCCAGCCCAGATGCACCCAAGGTCGTGAAGGGGCAAGTCGCCATCCACTCATCAACATGCGGCGTATCGGCCAGATCAGCCGCATTGCCGGGGCCGGGAGGGGCGACGCCCCAGCCATCCATAATAATTAACACCACCGGACGGGGACTGGTCATACGGTTTTGCTCCTTATCCAAGCCCAAAGGCTACTTGCGCGATTCGCCATGCCGCCAGCAGGCCAAGCAGCGCCGCACCTAAGAGCGGAACAATAGTTAAGAGGATGCTCCAAATACGTTCGCCCACGGGAGGATTGGTACTCACAAAGCCGCGCACGAGTTCGCGCTGCACCGCCTGCCAACCACCCCAGAGGGTAGCGATCGCTAACGCTGCAAAGACCAGCGCCGCACCCAACGCAATCAATGAACCAAGCAGCGCCATTTGCTTCTCCTTATCTGCGAACCCTAATCACACGAACGGGGCGCAATCTCAACGAGCTACTCCACCAGCCACCGTCCCGGATTGAGAATACCCGCCGGATCCCAACGCTGGCGCAACGCACGCATCAAATCGATCGTTGGCGGTGGCGGCCCCCAGCGATCGATCCCGGCGGGGCCGCGTTCAACCACGGCGTAGCCATCCATCTCGGCGAGGGTTTGACGGAGAGCGGGCAGGTGCGTTGCTGCCGCCATTGACCAGCGCCCAACCATCAGGCCAAGACCGGGGAAGATGGTGAGGTGGGAAGGAGCCAGCGCCGTTACCGCATCGATCGCCGCCGCCAGCATCCGCTCAGGCACACCAATGCGCAGCACAAGAGCATCGTCCGGCGCGGAGGGCACTGCCCACAGTTCACGATCATCGGTACTCAGCGTCACCGCTTCCGCCAACGCACAAGCAGCGGTCGCCAATCCAAGCTGGCGCTCGACGGCTGCTGCGACGCCGGCAAACCGAACCGCCAGCGTGACCGTCTCGGCCACAGTGATGGCCAACGCAACCGGTTGCGTTGGCGGTTGCCGGATGGCAGTAGCGGCGTGCAGCGCCGCGGCCGGGGTGGCAAAGACGGCCCGCACCGAGGCGATGCGTTCTGGCAACGGCGCGACTTTAAAGGTGACGGCAGCGATGACGCCGAGCGTACCGAAAGCGCCGAGGTGTAATTTGTGATTATCATAACCAGCTACATTCTTAACCACCCGCCCGCCGCTCTGGACGATCCGGCCATCGCCGAGCACCACCCGCATGCCGAGCAGCCAATCGCGCGGCCCGCCATAGCCGAGCCGCAACGGCCCCCACGCCGCCGTCGCCAACAAGCCACCGATAGGAGCGGTATCAGACGTCGGCGGATCCCACGGCAGCCATTGCCCGTGCTCGGCCAGCACGGCCTGCAATGCGCCCAAAGTGATGCCGGCCTCAACCATCACGACCAGATCGGCGGGATGATACTCGATCACCCGATCGAGCCGGCGTAAATCGAGGGCCAGATCGTAGCGTGGAGGCGGGTTCATCAAAAACTGGCGTGTGCCGGCGCCCCACGGCACCACTGCCGCTTGCGCGCGGGATGCGGCAGCGAGCACCTCGGCCACTTCGGCCACGGTCATCGGTTGCGCCACTTGGCGTGGCCAGCAATCACCAAACGCATACGCAGCGGTTTGAGGCGTTGGTTGAAGAGATTCAACGTTCATCGTTATGCCTTTGCGCCGCCATCAGATCCATGCCCCGCGATCAACTGCGCGCAACGCACCGCGCGCGTGACGAATATCAGCGCAACTGCTGCCGCTCGGCAACAACTTGCACGGATTCATCACGCCAACAGGATCGAAGACCGCCCGCACATCGGCAAAAGCGGCCAAATCTGCCGGGCCGAAGATCCATCCCAAATAATCGCGCTTCTCGATCCCGACCCCGTGTTCGCCGCTAATGGTGCCGCCAGCCGCGACACAGGCCTGCAAAATCTCTTCACTCGCCGCCACTGCCCGCTCGAGCGCACCGGGATGACGCAGATCGAACAGCAACAATGGATGCAGATTGCCGTCACCGGCATGAAAGATATTGACAATGGTGATCTGATGGCGCGTCGCGACCTCTTCGGTGAGCCGCAACAATTCGGGCAACCGCGAACGCGGCACCACCCCATCTTGAATGTGATAGTGGGGCGCAATCCGAGCGCAGGCGGCTAACGCACCCTTGCGCCCGGCCCACAACTTCGCTCGCTGCACTTCATCTTGGGCGGCGCGCAACTCACGCGCACCATACTGCCGGCACAACGCCGCGATCTGCTCAGCCTGCGCCGCTACCTCTTCACCCAAACCGTCAATCTCAATCAATAACACCGCCCGCGCCTCGGCTGGGTAACCGGCCTGCACCGCTGCTTCCACCGCCGCAATCCCCTGCCCGACCAGCATCTCGAGCGCCGCGGGCAGAATGCCGTGGGCAATGATGGCCGATACGGTCGTGCTCGCGGCATCGAGATCGTCGTAAATCGCAAGGAATGTGCGCACCGCTTCCGGGTTTGGCGTCAGCTTGACCAGCGCCTCGGTGACAATGCCAAGAGTGCCTTCGCTGCCAATCATCACCCCAAGCAGATCGTAGCCGGGGGCATCGAGCGCGGCGTGGCCTAGCTCCACCACCCGGCCATCGGCCAACACGACGGTAGCGGCCAAAATATGGTTGGTGGTTACACCATACTTCAAGCAATGTGGCCCACCAGCATTGGTAGCAATATTGCCGCCAATTGTGCTCGAACGCTGGCTGCTTGGATCAGGGGCGAAATGGAGACCGTAGCGAGCGGCGGCAAGACTCAGATCGGTATTGACCACGCCGGCTTGCACGCGGGCAGTGCGGGCAACCGGATCAATCGCGAGGATGCGGTTCAATCGAGCGAGGGAAATGACCAGCCCGCCCTGTTCGGGCACCGAACCACCGGCTAAACCGGTACCGGCGCCCCGCGCCACGATCGGCGCGCCGAGCTGGAACGCCACCTTGACGCAGGCTGCCACCTCGTCAGTGGTGCGCGGCACTACCACCACCTCCGGCATCCCTTGATCGAGCACCGAACCATCGTACTCGTAGAGCATCAGCTCTTCAGGCCGGCGTAATACGATGGCCGGATCAACTACGCGCAGCAGTGCAGCGACAAGATCATCTCTCATAACCTTCGTAAACCTCTCGCTGCCGTCACAGCCAAGGAACGGTAACCAACCGGTTGAACACTACTTCGTGCGCACCCGGCGCTTAAGGTCAATAACCGGACGCCGAAACGAGAGTACGTCGAGCGTGCCACGGGGGTATGACCGCAAGATAAGCGCTAACCCGCGCGGATGCCGCCGCCAAATTCCAGCTAGCGCCAACCCGATCAAGAGTGGTGTCATGACCCACACCAGTACTGGCGTGCCATTGGTAAGTACAATCGAACCGAGCCCTATCCCGACGAGGATCCACTGCACAATCGGCAGGAACAGCATCCGTTCGCGTAGATGAACAAACGCGACCAGATATGCGATCACATACCAGATTGACAGCAGAATCATCAGCAGCAGGAGCCACGAAAGCAGTGTCGCCATAGCCATCCTCGCTATGTCCGCTACATTGCAGAGGCATGATAACACACTTGCGCTGGCACGGCGCTGTCTGGTCAACCCAACGGTGCAAAGGGTTAAAGGTAACGCCGCAGCGCACACGACGGTGCGCAGGGATCGTCATGGGATACGCTGCGCCCTCACCGTCACGACCGCAGACCCTATGTTATAATCAGCCGGCAACGAACCCAATGGCGCAGGGAGTTTTACAGCATGGACAATCGGCCCAGTATCAGCGTCTTCTTCCCCGCTTGCAATGACGCCGGCACTATCGGCAGTATGGTAGTCGCAGCGATCGAGACGCTCGAAGAGATCACCGACGACTACGAAGTAATTGTGGTCGAAAACGGCAGCACCGACTACACTGTCGAAGTGCTCGAGTCGCTGGCCAAACGCTACGACAAGCTGCGGGTTTACACCCACCGGCAGGCGCTCGGTTATGGCGGCGCACTGCGGGTTGGCTTCGCCAAGGCAACGAAAGACCTCATCTTCTACACCGATGGCGATGCTCAGTACGATCCACGTGAACTCAAGCTACTCTTGCCGGCGCTACGCGAGGATGTCGATATTGTCAACGGTTGGAAGATCGATCGCGGCGATCCGTTGCACCGCGTTATTATCGGGCGGATCTATCACCACACCGTTAAATTTCTCTTCGGCTTCAAGTTACGCGACGTCGATTGCGATTTCCGCCTGATTCGCCGCCACGTCTTTGACAACATCGAGCTGGAATCAGACAGCGGTACCATTTGTCTCGAACTAGTCAAGAAATTGCAAGACTCCGGCTACCGGTTCGCTGAAGTGCCGGTGCATCACTATCACCGTACTTACGGCAAGAGCCAGTTCTTCAACTTCCCGCGGCTATGGCGCACGTTTGTGCAGTTGATTGAATTGTGGTGGAAGTTGGTGGTGCGGCGCGAGCATCTGCGCAAACGCAAAACCCGCGCCCAAACCGAGGTTGAGCAGACGACGCGCTGAAACGCCGTAAGCTAACTTTGAGCCAATTCACGCAACCGAGACGGGTTGAGCAGCGTGATGCCGGAGCTGTCCACATCGAGCAGGCGCGCATCGCGGAACTGGTTAATGACTTTGGTGACAGTTTCGCGATAGGCATTGATCATGTCGGCTAGTTGCTGATGGGTACGGCGCGGCAGCCGGGCCGGTTGCGGCGTCGCGACCGGCTGGGTCTCAGACATCTCGAGTAGCACCGAAGCCAAACGGGCCGGTACCGACTTGAACGCCACCTCTTCGATCCGGCGGCTGACAATCAGTCGTTGCTGACCGAGCAATTCGAGCATTGCCGTCGCCAACGCGCCATCATTCGCGATCGCATGCAGCGCCTCGGCCCGCGGCACGGCCAACGCGCGCACCGGTGTCAACGCCTCGGCAAAGGTGTCGTAGGTTGCTTCGCGCTCTAGGGCGCTCAAGCCAAACACTTGGCCGCTCTCAACGACGCGCACGGTCAGCAACCTTCCTTCCCGCGAAGCAAGGTGCAAGCCAACCTGCCCATTGGCCAACAAATAGATCATCTGTGCCGGTTGGGCTGGAGTATAGATGGTGCTGTGCCGGCGGAATGACTGCGCCTGCCCTAATGGGGCCAAGCGATGCCAGACGAAGGATTCCGCTTCATGCAGCCGTGATGCCATGCCTTATCCCTTTCCGCGCCATCTCGACCGGCCAATGTGGAGCGTTTCATTGCTATGGTATTGTACCATAAGCTTTCGTTCATCGCCCCTAATAAAATGAGCATTGGTATAATAATCTTATGAAGCATCGCAACCCTCTTTGGCAGCGCTGGTTCCGGATCGTATGGTGGGTGGGGTTGAGCATCTGGTTGGCTGCTTGTGCGGCGCCGGCAACGCCAACACCGATCAGCACGCTGCCGCCAACCGCGACGCCGCTGCCAACCGCGACGCCACTGCCACGCGGCGGCACACTAAATCTGCGGATTGCTGCCAATATTACCGATCTGCGCCCGTGGCAACCGCGATCGCGCGGCGAAGAACATCTGATCGGCTTGCTGTACAGCGGTTTGATGCGCCTCGACGCTGATCTCTGGCCTACTCCTGATCTAGCCGAACGGCTCGATATCGATGCCGAAGGCCGGACGCTCACCGTTACTCTGCGCCCTGATCTGCGCTGGCACGACGGCCAACCGCTGACCGCGGCTGATGTGCTCTTTACCCTCGAAGCGTTGCGTAGTTTACCCGAAACCAGCACGGCGTTGTTAGCCGATCTGCGCTACATTGCCACCGCCTCTGCCCCTGATGAACGCACCGTGGTGATCGAGCTGCGCAGCCGGTATGCGCCGATGCTCAGTTTGCTGGCTGTGCCGATCCTGCCCCGCCACCTCTTCGCCGGGCGCGAGCTGAGCCAGATTAATTTCTTGAATCAGCCGATTGGCAGTGGGCCGTTTCGCCTGACCGAACGGCAAACCAACGGTAGTCTCGTTCTCGATCGGTTTGAACAGTATCACCACGGCGCGCCGCTGCTCGATCGCGTGGTCTTGACCGTTATGCCTGAAACTAGCCTCACCCAGAGCGCGCTGCGCGATGGCCGGTTGCAAGCCGCCGAATTGCCGTGGGGCAGCCAAGATGCCCTCGCCGATGTGACCACCCTGCGCAGCGGTAGCATCCCCGAAAACGGCGTGTATTTTTTAGCCTTCAATTTGCGCCCCGGACGGCCCTTTGCCGATGTCCGCTTGCGGCAAGCAATAGCTACTGCCATCGATCTGCCCCGGCTGGTCGAGACGGCCACCAAAGGCGCCGGCATCCCGGTTGGCAACGGCGCATTGCCGGGGAGTTGGGCCGACCTGACCCCGCCGATGACAGCCGGCGACTTGCCGGCGGCGCGTGAAATCCTTGACGCTGCCGGCTGGACGTTGCCGGCAGGGGCGACGATTCGCCAACGCGAGGGTGTGCCGCTGATTGCCCGCCTCTACGTGCGCAACGACGACGAACGGCGGTTGGTGGCGGCGCGGCGCATTGCCGAAATCGCTGCCAGCATCGGCATTCAGATTGTGGTTGAACCAGCCGACTTTGCTACCGTCATTCTCGCCCGTTATGTCGCGCCTTACGATTTCGACCTCTTGCTAGGCAGTTGGATCAACGGCGCCGGCGATCCGGCTTTCGCCGATACTATGTTCTACGACCCCGACGATTTCGCTCTCTTCCATTCCAGCCAGCTCGCACAGGGGCCGGGTGATACGCGGGCCACGCGCAACTTTGTTGGTTTTAACGATCCGGTCTACGATGAACAGGCGCTGATTGCCCGCCAACTCTATGGCCGAGACGAGCGGCGCAGTGCGATTGCCCAGACGCAGGCCCGCCTTGCCAGCGAGTTGCCCTATTTGTACCTGTGGGTTGATCGCGCGGCGGTGGTACTCGATAGTCGCTTTCGCACGCTCGATGGCCCGATCGATCTGAGTACGCCGCGGTATTTGTGGAATATTGAACGGTGGTATTTAGAACGGTAGGCAGTAGGCAAGAGGAAGCCGTGCTTGAACATCCCCTGTCTGCCCACTCCCTGCCTCTCTATATTAGGTGGAACGTATGACCAACCCCTTTAGCGAACGCGGGCGCATCGTCGATCCGGGCAAATTTGTTGGGCGGTGGCGTGAGCTTGGCGCGGCATGTGAGCAACTCGAACGGCGGCGGCCAATTTTGCTGTATGGGCCGAGCGGTAGCGGGCGCTCGTCGCTGCTCACCCATCTCGCCCAAGCTGCCGGCGCAGTGCTCGAAATTCCCAATCTCAACGCCTTCTATCTCGATCTGGCCGTGTTGCCCGACGCCGCCACCACCTATGGCCTGATCGTGCGCGCACTCGGCGGCAGCGAACCGACTATCGCTGCGCTTGAACGGCGGTTGGCCGCCAATGGGCGTCCGGTGCTGATCTGCCTCGATGGGGTTGAGTCGGCAATCGCCGCCGGTTGGGGCGAAGACCTGCTCGAACGATTAGGCCGGCTGGCCCGGCGCAGTTCCCCCGGCTACCACGGCGTCGCCGGGCCGACCGGTCAGAGCATGGCCTACGATCTGATGGTGGTTGGGGCCGTGCGCGGGGCGCCGCCGACGCTCAGCGAACCGTTCGCCACCGTGCGGCTCGGCCCGCTCAGCTTTGCTGAAGCGCGTATGCTGCTCGACAGCTACCTTGAGGAAGGCGAACCGCTCTTTAGCGCCGACGAAGTGCGTGAACTGATGGTGCTCAGCGCCGGCCAGCCGGCTTTCTTGCAGCGCGCCGCCTACCACCTCTACGAAACGCGCCGCCGGCCAACCTATCGCTGGCGCAAAGCTTACCGCGCCGAACTGCGCGAAAATCCGCCGGTCGAGAACCCGCTCCCGCCGGCCATCTTCGAGGCCGAAGACGATGACGAAGATGATGACGAAACCGTGCAAGCTGAATTACCGCCGACCGAAACGTCGTCGCTCCCGCGCCGCCGCGCTAGCCTCACCCCCAGCGACGATCTACGCCCGCTTTTGGCCGCAGTCGGGCCGTTGCTCGCCGGTTTGGTCGGCATGCAAGCCAGCAACTCGTGGCCGGTCGGAATCGCGATTGGCGCCGCTGGCTACCTCTCAGTCATCATTTGGAACTGGCGACGCGGGGAGGGGTGAATGTTGCGCGCTCATCACACCGCCATCGCCACCACCAACGCCAATATCACAAAGATAAGTAACGCAAACCCTATGTCACCGCCACCTGACTCTGCTGGAGTTTCGGCACGCAGATAGACCACTGGCGGCGGTGTGGGCAGCGGTAGCGCCGCGCTGGCTACCGTTACACCTACCAGCGCCGTCAGCCCCAATAGAAAGATGGTCATTATGGCGCGCCTCCTTGTAAATGTCTCATTGGCACTAATGAGTGCCGGTTGAAAAATGTACTATACTAGTATAGTGTCAATTTTACACTATTTGTATCGGGTTGTCAAGTGGTTGTTCCCGTAGCGGACGCCGAAAATGCGACTCATTTCCTCCCCTCTGCATGCGCTGCGCCTTGGCGGTACCACCCGCTGCGCCTTGGTAGTGGCTCTCTCCCCCGGCCCTTCTCCCGAAGTCGCCCCTATTCCCTATCCTCCTCCCCCAGCGGGGAGGGGGCAACTTGCTCTCGCTCTCAGCAGGGGAGGATTGGGGGTGAGGGGATCATTCCCAAACGCCCGCTGCGTTCTCTGCGCCTTAGTGGTGGTCTTCATCCCCATCCCCCTCACCCAGCGAGGGAAGGAGATGAGGGGTGAGCCTGCTCCTAGCGGTTGCTACCGTGGAGGGCGCGGGATAATTCCATTCTCAACCCTTTGCACCTTGGTGGAGCCGGACAGCCGTCCGGCTCTCCTGCATCTTTGCGTTCAAACCCTCTGCGTCCTCTGCGGTAAACAGATACGAAACCGTCCAAAACGTAACGAGGGCGGCTGCATTGCAGCCGCCCTCAACCGAACATATCGCTTGATTTACCGCATACTGCGGCGCACCACCATCCCACCCAACGCGGTCAGGGCCAACGCGGTCAGGGCTAGCGCCGCTAGCGGCAGCGTCTCACCGCTTGTGGTGGGCAGCACCGCTGGCGCTGCCGTGGTTACCGGCGCGGTCACTGCGAGCTGCGGGGTGATGTTGGCAACGAAGTTGGTGGCAAAGACACTGTAGATCTGACCAGCATTGACAGTCGTGCCCGCCAAGTTGATCACCACCGCATCACCGCCAGCCGGAGTCACCTGCAGATCGTAGGTGCCTGCCGGAACTTCGAGATAGTTGCTGGCATCGGGAAAGGCCAAGTTGCTGATCAGGGTCGTACCATTAGCCAGCTTGACATCTACCGCCGGGGCATCGGGCGAGAAGTGGTACACCCGTACCTTGGCTTGGCCAGCCGCCGGAGCGCGCAAATCATCAACGATCACCTGCGGCTTGATGCTGGCCACCGGGCCAACCGCAGCGATAGTGTAGGCCTTGCCCGCCTCGATCGTCACGTTGGCATCGATCACCGCCGAACCGGCGCCGGCACCCGTTGGCGCGACCTGCACGCGGTAAGTGCCCGCCGGCAGATCAAGGTAAGGGCTCGCAGCAAAGAAGCCGACGTTGGTCAATACTGCATTCCCGTTGACGAACACATCCACTGCCGGCGCGTCGGGCGAAGCGTGGATCACACGCACTTTCGCCGCGCCGCTCTGGGCAAAGGCAGCTGGCACAACCAACAGGGCGAACAAGAGGGCAGTGGTCAGGGCAATCGACAGCTTGCGAAACACGGATGTCTCCTCCCTACAATACAACGCTTCCTCACGTACCGGTATTGGCAATTCTTTGCAAATATCTTGCACAATTTCCGGCTTCACTACTCTTTACGGGCGCGAGGAGCAAGTGGATGTATGGAACGGAGACAATTTCAACTATCCAGAGATAAACGATCACTCGCAACTTGTTTCCTAGCGATCCCCAACAACCGGGGATAGTGTGCTATCCCCGGTTGAGTCCTGCTATCTCAGTTAGCCCGTAAAGGGTTGCCAACGCTTATCCTTCTCGCTCATCTCGGTGACCGGCAACGGCCAGATAATACCAAACGCCGGATCATCGTAGCGCACGCCGCCCTCGGCGCTTGGGGTGTAGTATTGCGACACCTGATAGAAGACCTCGGTGTCATCTTCGAGCGTTTGAAAGCCGTGAGCAAACCCTTCGGGGACGTACAGCGCCAACCGGTTAGCTGCCGTCAGCTTCACCCCAATCCAACGCTTGTAGGTGGGCGAATCGGGTCGCAAGTCGATAATCACATCGTAAATTGCGCCCCGAATACAGCGCACCAGCTTGGTTTCGGCGTAGGGTGCGTGCTGGAAATGCATGCCACGCAGGGTTCCCGCCACTCGGTTGTAAGAAAGGTTCATCTGCACAACCCGATTGACCAACCCATGCTCGGCAAACTCGTTTTGAGCCCAAACGCGGGCAAAGAACCCGCGATTGTCTTCGTACAACTCTGGCTCGATGATGTACGCATCTTTCAGCTCAGTGGGCATGAACCGCATCGTCTCGCTCCTCTAACCATTGCTCACGCCGATTACAACTCGCCGCGGCGCTGCAACTCTTGGCGGAACCACGGGATTGTCTGTTCAAGACCTTCGCGCAGCGTCACCTTCGGTTCCCAGTTGAGGATCCGGCGCGCCTTGCTGATGTCGGGCTGGCGCACCTGCGGATCGTCTTTGGTGCGCAGGTCGCGGTAGGTCACACCGGCCTTATTGCCGGTAATCTCGTTCACGATCTGCGCAAATTCGGCGATAGTGAATTCGCCGGGATTCCCGATGTTGACCGGTTCGACCTCGTCGCTAAACAATAACCGGTAGACTCCCTCGACCAGATCAGAGACGTACTGGAATGAGCGGGTTTGGCTGCCGTCGCCGTAGATCGTCAGCGGCTCGCCGCGCAGCGCCTGCGCAATGAAGTTGGGTACCACTCGGCCATCGCGCAACCGCATGCGCGGGCCGTAAGTGTTGAAGATACGTACAATCCGCGTCTCGACACCGTGGTAGGTATGATAGGCCATTGTCATCGCTTCGGCAAAACGCTTGGCTTCATCATAGACGCCGCGCGGCCCAACCGGATTGACGTGGCCATAGTAGGTTTCCGGCTGTGGATGGACTTGTGGATCACCGTAGACCTCTGAGGTCGAGGCCAACAAGAAGCGCGCGCCCTTGGCTCGCGCTAAGCCCAACGCTTTGTGCGTGCCTAGAGCGCCTACCTTGAGCGTCTGGATCGGTAATTCGAGATAATCAATCGGCGACGCCGGCGAGGCAAAGTGGAGGATAGCATCAATAGGCCCTTCGATGTAAATATAGTTGGTGACGTCGTGATGAATGAAGAGGAAGCGGGGATGACCAGCCAAATGAGCAATATTGTCGGTGTTGCCGGTGATCAAATTATCCATCGCGATCACCGTATGACCTTCGGCCAAAAAGCGATCACACAGGTGCGATCCCAGAAACCCTGCCCCGCCAGTAATAAGCACGCGCATAACTGAAGTTCTCCTTAGTATCGCTATCAGTGGGTATTGTAGCCGTTTATCGTGAAGGTCTGATGAACATCCGGCTGTTAGTTATTAACATCTTGCATCAGATGAATCCCAGTAGTATTGGCGGTGCTCGCGATAGAAGGCAATGGTTCGCGCCAAGCCAGTGCGGAGATCAATGCGCGGCTGCCAGCCAAGCATGCTCCGAATGCGGCGATCATCGGCGTAGTAGTCACCAATATCGATCGGTTTGCGATCGTCCGGGTAAGGAATGATCTCAAAACTGCCACCGCCCGCCACTTCGACCATTAGCGCTGCCAGATCGCGCAGGTTGATCACCTCAAGACCGCCTAGATTGAAAATCTGTCCGGCGGCTGCCGGATGGACGGCAGCCAGCAACATCGCCTCTACACAATCATCCACATAGGTAAAATCGCGCAATTGCATACCGTCGCCCCACACCTGTATCGGTTTTCCTTCGATAACATTCTTGATCCAAATGCCAAGAAAGGTTTGGCGTGCATCTTTCACCCGCATGCGCGGGCCGTAGGTGTTGGTCAGGCGCAAGGCGCAGGCGCGAATGCCGTAGACATTATTGTAGAGAATGTGGTACCACTCGCCGGCCATCTTGTTGATCCCATTGACATCCACCGGATGGAGCAGATGGCGTTCATCGACCGGCAGATAGTCGGGTTTGCCGTAGATCTGGCGGGTGGAAGCATATACAATCGTAATCCGTGGATTGTTTTTGCGGCAAGCTTCGAGAATCGAAAGTTGCGCTCGGCAATTGATATCAAGATCGATATACGGGTTGCGCATTGAGTCGAGATGACTGGTCTGGCCGGCCAGATTAAAGAGAAAATCGTGCCCCTGCACCAGATAATCCATCGAGTATTCATCGCGCACATCGGCAATATTTACCCGCACCTGATCCTCGATCCCGGCGATATTGTAGAGATTACCACCGTATTCCGGGATCAGTGAGTCGACTAGTGTCACCTTAGCGCCTAGATCAACCAAGCGATGGGCTAAATTTGAACCAATAAACCCTAGCCCACCGGTAATTAACACCTGTGAGCCGGCAAATATCGTGCGATCAATCATACGAACCCCATGCGTATCGTTTCGGCGACTGTCATCACGTCGTCATAGCTCAATTCCGGATACATTGGCAGCGACAGAATCCGCCCGGCCAAATCCTCAGTGACCGGCAAACTGCCCGAATGATAGCCAAGATCGGCATAGGCCGGTTGTAGATGGGTTGGCGCCGGATAATGAACATCACATCCAATCCCGTGCGCTAGCAGGTGTTCGCGCAAGCGATCGCGGGTCGCCCGGTCAGCAAGCGTGATCACGTAGAGATGATAGACGTGGCCCGGTTCATCAACTGGCAAGCCAACCGGTAAATCAGCTAGCGCGGCGGCGTACCAACTAGCCCGTTCGCGCCGCGCGGCATTGGCAGCGGCAAGGCGAGGCAACTTCACCCGTAGCAACGCCGCTTGCAGTTCATCAAGCCGCGAGTTGCGCCCGCCGGCTTCCGTCGTGTAATACTTACGTTCCCAGCCGTACATCCGCAGGCGGCGCAGCCGTTCGGCCAATTCAGGATTATTTGTCACAACCGCGCCGCCATCACCCAATGCACCGAGATTCTTGCTGGGGTAGAAGCTAAACGCAGCCAAATGCCCCCACTGCCCGGCCATGCGCGGCGCGGCGCCGGCATCGAGCCGCCATGCGCCGTGTGCCTGCGCCGCGTCTTCAATCACCGTCAGCCCATACTGTTCGGCCACTGCCATAATTGCCGCCATATCGGCCAGCCGCCCAAACAAATGTACTGGGATGACTGCCTTGGTTCGCGGGGTGATCGCTGCCGCCAATGCCGCCGGATCCATGGTTTGCGTCACCGGATCGATCTCCACTAACACTGGCCGCGCGCCGGCTTGGAGGATCGCCGCGACATCATACATACAAGCGTTCGCCACCGTGATGACCTCGTCACCCGGCCCGACTCCGGCCGCGGCTAACGCTAAATAGAGCGCTTCGGCGCCGCTGGCGACACCTACACAGTGCTCAACACCGCACAACGTGGCGAATTCGCGCTCGAAACCGGCCACTTCAGCGCCCAAGATATACCAGCCGCTCGCAATTACCCGCTCGGCAGCAGCAAGCAATTCGGCTTGCAAGGCTTGATGACTGCGCTGCAAATTGCCAAACGGCACCCGCCATGTGATGGTCATTCCGTTACTCCTACACTATTGTTACGTGCTGCAATTGGCAATGAGGGTTGGTACCACGGCGTAATAGTACCTGATCCTTGTTGCATGACGCCATTTTTCACGGTACAGTAGATCCATACAATCCAAACAGAAAGGAGGTGAAGGCTCATGTTCTTGAATCAATGGCAGAAAACGATCATCGTTGCGCAATTGTACCGTGAGCGCGGGCAAGGGTTAGCCGAATACGGGTTGATTATTACCTTAATTGCACTAGTTTGTGTGTTAGCGATTAGCGCTATCGGCGGATCCTTGTCTGACATGATCACTACGGTGGCGGCCATTTTCCAATAAGTATTAGTGTGGAATTCATTGTAATGAGGTCTCAAGGCACCAAGATATCAATGTTGATTATCTTCGCGCCTTGAGATTATTCTTCCGCCACCTTAGCCAATCGTGCCCGATCAAGCACAATCACCCGCCCCCGCTCCAACTTCACTAACCGCTCTTCAGCCATCTGGCGTAACGCTCGCCCGGCGATCTCGCGCACGGTACCGGTGCGCTCGGCTAACTCTTGATGGGTCATTTCGGCAGCCCCACCTGCGGCCTCAGCCAACAATAGCCGTGCTAAGCGCGCCCGCACCGAACGAAAGGCGAGGTCTTCAACCAGCGTTACTAATTCGCGTAATTGGCCGGCCAAGTCCGAGAGCGCGGCCAGTGCCAGATCAGGATGTTTGCGGATTAGTGCCAGCAGATCGTCGCGGGCTAACAACAAACAGGTCACATGGCTCATAGCCCGTGCTGTTGCCGGGCTCAGGCCACCGTCAAAGATCGGCACCGCATTGAAATACTCGCCCGGCCCCGCCATGGCCAGCACTTGCTCGCGGCCATCAGGCGCCGTGCGCGAGAGACGCACCCGCCCGCGCACCACAAAAAAGATGGCATGCGCCGGCTGATCTTCGTGTATGATATGTTGGCCGGGCCGGTAGTGGCAGATATGGACGCGCCGCGCCGTGTCGGCCAGTGTTGTTTCATCAAGGCTGGCAAATAATGGAATGGCGCGCAGGTCTTCAATCGTCATTGCGCTGCTCTCAATCTTCGATCGTCGTTGGATCCGGCATTGTTTCTCATCACCATTATAGAGACTTTTATGCTGCACCATGTTATGCTCCACGATGGCGCTCGTTTGGCGTATCACGATCTCGGCAGCGGTCTGCCGTTACTGCTCATCCACGGCTTCACCGGCACGGCTCGCTCGCACATGGGGTTGCTGATCGATGACCTCAGTCGTGATTACCGCGTGATTGCGCCCGATTTGCGTGGCTATGGCGCTAGCCGCCCACCCAATCGCACCTTCCCACCCGATTTTTACCAGCGCGATGCCGCCGATCTGGCCGAACTGCTCGGTATCATTCAGCCGGGGCCGGTGGTGGCGCTGGGGTTTAGCGATGGCGCTGAGAGCGCGTTGGTGCTGGCAGCACGCCGGCCTGATTTGCTGCGTGGCGTCGTGGCGTGGGGTGTAGCTGGCGTGATGAGCCAAGCAATGGTTGATGCTGTGCAAGATTGGTTGCCGGTGTCAGCATGGGATGAACAGCGCGCCGCTTGGCGGCAAGAGATTATCAAGCTGCATGGACGCGAGCAGCTCGAACCGATGATCGAAGGCTGGGTGCGAGCAGCGGAGGCGATCGTCGCTGCTGGCGGTGATATTTGCTTACGCGAAGCACCGCAGATCCGTTGCCCCGCGTTGTTGATCAACGGCGATGGCGAGCGGAATAATTTGCCGGAAGATGTGCGCCGGCTGGCCGCCGCTATTCCTAATTGCCGCCTTGAGTTTGTCGCCAATAGCGGCCATAGTATTCAAGATGACCGACCAGCGGTGTTGATCCAGTTAATCCGGCAGTTTTTGACCGGCTAACCGGTAGACGCCACCCGCCCGATCTAGCAGATAGATCTCACCCTCCTCATCAACGCCAAACGAGGTGGTCTGAATGTTGAGCCGCGCCACGAGCGCGTGCTGCCATTCACCGGCATTCGCCCACAAGGCCCATAAATTGCCGGTGCAGAAGTCGGCGTAGAAATAGACGCCAACCAGCGCCGGCTGGCGCGTGCCGCGATAGACCTCGCCACCAGTCACCGAACAACCGCCGGTGGCGTTGTCGTGGCCATACACTGCTACCGGCAGCATTAACCCGCTCGGATCACAATTGGTTGGCCGGTAGCATTGATTGCCTTCCATCAAGCGCCAGCCGTAATTGAGACCGGCAGCGTTTACTGGTGCAACATTCACCTCTTCCCACGCATTTTGGCCCACGTCGGCAATGAAGAGCAGACCGGCGACCGGATCAAAGGCAAAACGCCATGGGTTGCGCAAACCGTAGGCCCAGATCTCTGGCAGTGCGCCGGTACGGTTGAGGAAGGGGTTATCGGGGGGAATGGCGTATGGCTGGCCGTTATCTATATCAATCCGCAAGAGTTTGCCCAAGAGCGTATCGAGCCGCTGCCCGGCATCGAGCGGGTCACCGGCGCTGCCGCCGTCGCCAGTGCCGATGTAGAGGTGGCCGTCAGGGCCAAACAGCAACAGACCGCCATTGTGATTCGCCGCTGGCTGCGCAATTCGCAACAGCACACGCGCGCTGGCTGGATCGGCTCGGTTCGGATCGGCGCTGACCCGATATTCGGCCACCACCGTATCGCCGCCGGTATCGGTATAGTTGACAAAGAACCGGCTATTGGCGGCAAACTGCGGGTGGAAGGCGATACTGAGCAAGCCCTGCTCGTTACCGCGCGATCCAACTAGGGCGCGAAGATCGAGAAACGGTTCATCCAGCCGCTGCCCATCACGGAGTATCCATACTCGTCCTGCCTGTTCAACCACAAACAGACGCCCACTACCATCACCGGAATGGGTCAGATGAGTGGGTCGGTTAAAGCCGTCGGCAATCTGTTCGAGCGTGTAAGTCAGGCGAGTCGGGTCAACCACTGCTGCTGGCGTAGTTGGCAATGGTGACGGCGCTGAGCTGGCCGGCGCGGTGGCCAGCACCGTCGTGGGTCGGGTCGTTGGCGTGATTGGTTCCGGCGTGATGATAGGCACCGTGGGGGGCAACGGTGGTTGCGCAGCCGGATTGCCAGTTGCGCTGGCGCAAGCCGTCAAACTTACCAAACCGATCAAGACGATCCATATCCACCGCGGCATGAGATTCCTGTCTAGTGTGGTGATTGAGAGCAGCATCGCCACAACATGCATAGCGCTTGCTACCTTATTCTTACCACACCTGACCGGTGGTGCGCTACCTCGTGCAAATCATTGGCTATTGAACGGGCGTAGGTGCGGCAATGAAGCTAAGGCGCAAAGGGTATTAACGCCAAGCCACCGGCGAGCCGGACGGCTGTCCGGCTCCGCAGAGGATGCACAGCGGTTTGAAATCCTCTGCGTCCTCGGCGGTACACAAGGTAAACAACCTACGACCCGCCATTCTTCGCCTGCAAGAAGCGCGTTATCAACCCCGGCAGATTGGCCAGCGGCCCAGTGCGCACCCGCGTGTGCGGCAGCGAGTCGAGGAATTGCTGACCGTACTTCTTGGTCAGCAACCGGCGATCGAGCACCACCACAATCCCGCGATCGTCACGCGACCGGATCAAGCGGCCAAAGCCTTGCTTAAAGCGCAGAATACTCTGTGGGACGCTGTACTCGCTGAAGGGGTCGGCGAATTGCTCGCTGCGCGCCGCTACAATCGGGTCGGTCGGCACGGCAAAGGGTAGTTTGGTGATTACCAACACCGACAACGCATCGCCTACCACATCCACCCCTTCCCAGAAGCTGTTGGTGCCGAGCAAGACCGAGCGGGGAAACTCCTTCAGCCGGTCAACGAGCGCCCGCCGCGAACCATCAATCCCCTGTGCCATTACGCCGATCCCGTGATCTTCAAGTGTCTCTTGAATTGCGGCGTAGGTCTGGCGTAGCGCATTCGAGGCGGTAAACAGCGCCAGCATCCGCCCACCGGAAGCCAGCGCCAGATCGATGATCGCCCGTTCGATCATCTGCTGATAGCCCCGTTGGTTGGGTTCGGGAATATCGTTAGGAATGTAGACCAACGCCTGCTGCTCGTAATCGAACGGCGAATCGAGCATCAGCTCATTGCTCTCAGCGAGACCGATCCGGTTCTTGACAAACGCAAAATCGCCGGCGATGCTCAAGGTTGCCGAAGCGAGAACACTGGTCTGTTTCTGAGTAAAGAGCTGGCTATGCAAGATTTCGGCCACGCTCAGCGGCGCGGCGGTTAAGGTGAGCGTATCGCGCTGGCGGTCATACGTCAACCAACAGATACTGTCGTCGTCGCCGAAGATCACGTGACCGCTACGCACGCGGGCATCGGTCGCAAACCGGCGCAACACCTCGGTGCGCACCAACACATCGTCAAGCTCGCCGCTCGTCTCATTCAGCTCGCGCACCTGATCTTCGATCACGGCTAGCTCGTTGCCGATTGCCGCCAGCATATCGCTCAGGTTCTGCCATGCCTGCTCGATTGCTTGCCATTCGGGCTGCTGTCGCACCTTCTTGGTCAAACGCAACCGCGGGTCGTACTGGCCACCCGATTCGGTATCGAACTGGACAAAGCGGGTAAGCAGGTTAAAGCACTCGTACACCGCTGTGCGGGCGCGGATCAACGTTGGGCGCACGCGCTCAATCGCCGCCGCAATCCGCTCGCCAGCCGCACCCCCACCCCCCAACTCGGTCAAGACAACCGGCAACTCACTGAGCAAGCCGCTCACCACCTGCGCGCCGCCGGTCTGGAACAGATCGTCGAGAAACTCGAGCAAGCCGGCTTGATCGAGATTAAAACTAAGCTGCTCGGTGGCGACATCCTCTAAATTGTGCGCCTCGTCAATCACCAGATGGTCGTAGGGCGGCAAAACTTGCGAAGCGGCGGCCAGATCCGCGATCAGCAAGGCATGGTTCACCACCACCACATGAGCCGCCTCGGCAGCGCGGCGGGCGCGGAAGAAGTAACACTCGCGGAAATGAGGGCAACGCGCACCGGTGCAGGTCTCCGCCGAAACATTTACTTTATTCCAAGCCGCCTGTTCGCGATCGATTAGGGGCAGCTCGGTGCGATCGCCGCTAGCGGTCGTCGGCAGCCAGAGTTGAATCTTGAGCAGCGCACGCACCTCTTCGATCGCCAGATGTTCGCTGCGGCGCAGCTCGTGATACCGCTTGAGACAGAGATAGTTGCTGCGCCCCTTCAGCAGCGCCGCCCGAAAGGCGGGCAAGCCGGCAGCGGCAAAAATGCGCTGCAAATCGGGAATATCTTTGTTGTAGAGCTGATCTTGCAGGTTGATCGTGTTGGTCGAAATGACGACCCGCTCGCCGCGTTGCACCGCGTAGATTGTCGCCGGCACCAGATATGCCATACTCTTGCCGGTGCCAGTGCCAGCCTCAACGATCAGCGGCTCGCTCTGATTAAACGCCTTCGCCACGGCACGTGCCATCTCAACCTGCGGCGGGCGCGGTTCGTAACCGGGAAACGCGCGGCCAAAGGGGCCATCGGGGCTGAAAAATGCGCCAATCGCCTCAAGGTCGAGCGGGCGGGTATCGCCGGTCGGGCGCAACGGCGGTAGCTCAGGCCCGAGCGCCTCTGCCGGTTCGGACGGAGTGGCAATCGGCTCATGAAACGCATTGCGTGCCTTCTGGCGCAACGCCTCTTCAAACAGATCGCGCAACGGTAAACCAATCTTGCCCATCAACCGCACCATCTCGCCCAACGTCGCCAAATCGAGCTGCAACATTCGCTCGGTCAACTTGGCGAAGAGCTGCGCTGTCACCTCGGCGTCGTTGAGGGCGCGATGAGCGTCGGGATGGGGAATGCCGAGCCGAGCAGCCAGCGCCGACAGTTTATAGCTCGTCGCCTGCGGAAAGAGTAGGGTGGCCAGATCAAAGGTATCGTACACTGGCTGGTTAAAATTCATGCCCTGCGCCCGCAACATTGTCAGATCGAAGCTGATCGAATGGCCGACAATCGGGCGATTACCGATAAAGCGGGCCAATTCGGCGCCGATCTCGTTAAAGCGAGGCGCTTTCGCCAGCGCCACCGGATCGATCCCGGTCAGGCGGGTAATCTTCAGCGGCACCGATTGGCGCGGGCGCACCAACCGCTCGAAGCGGTCGAGAATCTCACGCCCGCGAAACGTAACCGCAGCGACCTCGATAATCTCATCGAGGCCGCTCTGCAAGCCAGTCGTTTCAACATCGATCGCAACGTAAATGCGGTTATTCATGGGTACATCGCTCGTCTGCCGGGCAGATGGTTGCCGGTCGGTTTAGAGCAATTGTACCACGAGGGTCACGATAACGCTAAAAACGGCCTAACCTGCGCCATAAACGCTTCTGGTTGCTCGTCTTGCACCAGCAGGCTGGCTTGATTGATCGTGACCACCTTGGTCGCCACGCGCACGCGCACAAAATTGCTAGCTAAAGCCGGTGGGCTGGTCTTGGCGTCGCTCCCCCACACCACCAGCGTGGGTTGCGGCAATGTTGCGAAGGTTGGCGCAATATCGCAATTGAGTAAACCGCTGAGGAAGCAGATCGGCGCATAGTACGCGCCGGGACGGTGGCACGTTTGGTAAAAGACCTCTAGCCGGTCAGGAGTAATGCTAGCCGGGTTAGCGTAAGCTTGGCTGGCAAGGAAGAGACGAATGCTGGCGCGCGTGGTGAGCGCCTCGTAGAATGCCCGCCCGAACGGGCTGCGCAACAATTGGTAGACCGTGTACGCCGCGATGCCGGGGCCGCGATCAAGCTGGCCAATTCCGGTTGGGCAAATCAGTACCAGCCGGCTCACCAACTGGGGCCGGCGAGCGGCGGCTAACACCGCATAGGCTGCCCCGAGCGAACTGGCCACCAGCGCCGTTGGTTCGCCGATCCGGTCAAGCATCGCCGTGATCAGATCGACATAAATCGCAGCGCGGTAACGCCACGGCGGGCGGCTCGAATTGCCATACCCGATAAGATCGAGCGTATGCACGGTAAACTGCTGGCTCAACCGCTGAAACGGCTCGCGCATCTCGAACGCCGATGCCGCCGCGTTGATGCTATGGATCAGCAGCACTGGCCGGCCAGCGCCCGCTTGATACGTAGCAATCCGTTGATCGCGCCAGCCGACGTAGGTGGGAGCCACCGGTAACAGGGGTAACTCCGATTCTTGCGTCATAGAGCATCTTCCTGTCTGTTGGCTGCCGGTAGGCAAGAGTGTAGATCCCGCTGCTATTATGCGCTGAAATCGAATGAAATGCAATGATATGTTTTATATGCAAAGCCTGCACAGAAAGAAAAGGCGGGGTATAATGCGGAGAGAGGTTGCGATGGAAACAGTGCATATCTTCATTGGTGACATACGTTGTGAGCAGCAATTCGGCGCTTCTCCTTATCGAAGGGTAGCGTTGTGGGCAACTGTTATGCAGGCGAGCGGCCGCAATGCAAGGCGCAGGCCATTCCCGCAAGTGAGTCGCCCGCGCACCCACCGGCCTGAAGCGCGGGCCGCTGGAACGCCTATCGAAGAGCTATTCGTAAACGCAGTTCATAAACGAGTAAGATAAGGATTCGGTGTATGTCTTCGCCCACGCGCTTCGCGTCAGCGCCGCTCGACTCGTATGCCGTCAAAGTTACCTACAGTCTCGCGTATGTAGGCGGCTTGCTGGTATTGCCGCAATTTTTCGCGTATCTCGCCAATCTACGCTGGAATGGCTTGCAGGTCCCGCTGGGATTAGCGGCGGCGCTGGCCTTGTTTCTCTTGCTGAGTTACGCCTTTCAACCCAAAGCGTACCGGATCGACCCCGATGCGCTGGTGATTGAGCGGCGCTGGGCGCCGGCGGTACGCATCCGGTTTGATCAGATCAGTGGCGTGTCGCCGGCCACCGCTCTGGCCGATATGCCACGGTTTGGGTTGCGCTTCGCTTTCAACGCCGGCGTATTCGGTTATCAGGGGCCGTTTCACCTTGCCCCCTATGGCCGCGTGACGCTCTTTGCCACCAACCGGCAACGGCTTGTCGCCATTTCCCGATACGATGCTTCCGTCGTGATCATCAGCCCTGACCGGCCCCGCGATTTTATCACTGCCCTCAATGAGCAACGGCTCGCTTCGGCCACCAAACGCTTACAAGAGTTGGCGGAGGTGAGTAATGCGCTTTAGCGCTCTGAGCCAACTCCATCTGCGTTGCCGCTACGAGCAATTCATTCCCGGCGCGCTGCACCCCGATGGCCGGCGGTATTTGCCGCAGGTAATAATGACGCCGCTGGACGCCGGGCCTGACACTGCGCCAGATACCAAACTGTGGCTGGTTGATCGCCATCACCGTGTCGATCCGGAGCTCGCAGGTCAAGTGATCATTGCCCGCCTGCTCTGCGCGCTAAGCACGGTACAATTGCAAAACCCGCCGTTTCGCGCCGGTTTCACGTCGCTAACATCCATCACACCGGCGACCCCTTTAAGCGAGCCTATCGTCTATGGCCGGGTAGCGGCAATTTTGACGTGGGAAGTAGAGCGCGAGCATCTCCCCTTCGAGACGCTCTACACTGAATTGGTGATTGCATTGGCTGACGAGGCGACCATCGGCTTGCGGACGACGTTAAGCGCACCACGCATCGCCGATCATATCGGACGCGATCACCTTGCACTTGGTGATTGGATTGAGGTACGCCGGTCACGGATCGATATCTTGGCGTTAGAACCATTCAACGTCGCCACTTCCCCTCCGCGCGTGGCACAATAGGGGCACCTATTAGTGTCCCCCTATGGGATAATCGCGACCACTTCCCCACTAGATTGCTGCGTGCGCTATCCCACGCCGGCGCCGCATCGCATAGCCGTAATACCCCATCAACTCTTCCATCACGCTCGGCCATGACCGGCGCTCGGCGGCGGCCCGGCCAGCCAACCCTTGCGCCATCCGGCGGGTGTCATCGGCAAGCAGCTCGCGCAGGCGAGCGCGCAAATCAGTGGCAACGCCGGGGGTGAAGAGGAAACCGTTCTGGCCGTGCTGTACGAGATCAATCGCACCGCCGGCTCGCGCCGCCACCACCGGCAGCGCCGAAGCCAGCGCCTCTTGAATGACCTGACCGAAGGTGTCGGTATCGGACGGGAAGACGAAAGCATCAGCGCTGGCATACGCCGCCGCTAGTGCCTCTCCCTTCAGATAACCGGTAAAATGCACCGGCAAGCCAGCGCAGCGTCGCTGCAATTCGGGTCGGAAGGGGCCATCGCCGACAATCACCAGCCGCGTATTGGGCAGGCCGCGAATCGCTTCAGGTAGTAATTCGACTCGCTTTTCGGCGGCGACGCGGCCAACGTACAGCACAATCCGCTCACCGGGTTGCGCCCCGACCGCTGCACGCCATGCCTCACTACGATAGCGGGGATGGAACCGCTCGACATCAACCCCACGCCCCCAAATCCGTAAGCGGCGAAAGCCGGCTGCGCGAAGAACGCGCAACGTAAAGCTCGACGGGCAGAGGTTGATCCGACAGCGGTTGTGGATCCAGCGCAGCCACGCATTGACGCCGTGCTGCAAAAAGCCGAAGCCGTAGTGCCGGCTATACGCGCCGAAGTCGGTATGATACGAGGCGATCAGTGGCAAACCGAGGCGACGCACAATGCCGGGCACAATTGCCCCCAACACCACCGGCCCTACCAGATGCACCACATCGGGCTGAAAACTGCGCAGGCGGGCCGTCAAGCCGGGTTGGGGCGGGGTCAATTTTACTTCAGGATACATCGGCAATGGCATCCCGCTTAACGGCACAATTTCAGCGCCAGCATAGCTCGCTGGCGCACCCTGCGGCGCAAACAGTATCGCCTCATGACCAGCGCGCTGCAAATGTTCCAGCAGTCGGCAGAGGGTAGTCGTCACGCCATTCACGTCAGGCAGAAACGTTTCCGCAATCAGTGCCACACGCATGGCATCAGCTCCAGACGAAGAGCGGACATCCTACAATATTGCCGACATAATACAATGCGGGTGTTAAGTCGGTATGCGCTCAGTGTTAAGCGTGCGCTAACCGCCGGCTAAATCTCGCGCAGAGATAGCTATCCATGCCATCACCGTTACGATAACCCGGTATAATAGTAAGGGCGAGACACTGCTCGCCCCCAGAACGAACACACAACCGGCGAGACACCCCTCGCTCCTTAGTACACATATATCGGAGGACGCATCACTATGGCCGACGCGATGGCGGCTAGCCGTGACGCTTGCCACCAACGACTGGCAACGATCTTTCCTGCCGGGGCGCTGGTCTGGATTGAAGCCGAAGAATATGATGCCGACGGCATGTTCTGGCGTGTAACCTTGCTCTCCCGGAATACATCTGGTCAATGGGAACGCCAGCGTTACCGTTACGATATACCAACCGAAGTTGTCTTCTTTATGGGTTCGACACCAATCAGCGATGAGGAAGCAGCTCGCATTCGGCGCGCAGCGCCGCGGCTGCCCACCGGTCGCTCCCTGCAAGCGAGGGCCGTATGACCTTACAACCAATCGACTCACCGCGCCGGTTTGGCAAGCGCAGCCTGATCGCGCTAGCAGTGCTGGGAATGTTGCTCTTGCTCATTTTGCTGGCGCTGAGCATAGATGCCGGCGAACAGACCCGGTTCCTCACCGGCGGCGGCAGTGTGCTGGTGCTGGCGCTGCCTGCCTTTCTGGCCGGCGTGCTCAGCTTTCTCTCGCCCTGTACGTTGCCCATCTTGCCGGCGTACTTCGCATTCACCTTTCAGGCCAGCGGCCACGGGCGAGCACGGGTCGCCACGATGGGCATCGCCTTCTTCCTCGGCCTCGCCACCACTATGACCTTGCTCGGTGCCAGCGCTACCGCCCTCAGCGGCTTGCTCTTCGCCAACCGCAGCGCCCTAACGTTCTGGGGAGGCCTGATAATCATCGGCTTCGGCTTCATGGGTATGCTCGGCAAAGGCTTCGCCGGCCCGCAATTGCAAGAGCGTCCGGCTGCCACCTTCGCCGGTTCGTATCTCTATGGCGCTACTTTTGCCCTTGGCTGGACGGCATGCGTCGGGCCGATTTTGGGCGCCTTGTTGACCTTGCTCGCTGCCACTAGTGACGTTGCCATCTTGCAAGGGGCTGTGCTGGCGTTTATCTACTCGCTGGGGCTAGGGCTGCCGCTCATTCTGATTGCCACCTTCTTTCAGCGGCTCGGCACCGGTTCGCGTGCATGGCAATTCCTGCGCGGGCGCGGTTTCACGGTCAACGTCTTTGGACGCGAACTCTTCTTGCATACGACCAGCCTGCTCAGTGGAGCACTGATGGTCGTCATGGGCCTGCTCTTGGCGACTGGGCGGCTAGAGTGGATTTCGCAACAAGCGAATGCCACCCCCATGGCGCAGTGGTGGGTCGAAATTGAAGCAGCGATTGGCCGGCTATTTGGGCTCTGAGGACGTATGACGGATACACCCATTCGCGCTGCCGGTTGTATTGTGCTGGCCCGTGATGAAACGGGCCGGCATCTTGTCTTATTGATTCAAGATCAGCAAGGGGTCTGGACATTACCAAAAGGCCATGTTGATGATGGTGAGAGTGATGAAGCGGCGGCAGTGCGAGAAGTGGCTGAGGAGACGGGGGTGACTTGTACACTCGCCGAACGGCTCGATCAGGTGACGTACCCAGTGTACCGGCGCGGGCGCTGGCGTGATAAGCAAGTTACCTTTTTTCTGGCTAGTGCTGCTCCTGAACCACCAACACCGGCGCTAGCCGAAGGGATTCGTGCCGCAGCATGGGTGCCGCTTAACGACGCCATCCGCCAGATTGGGTATCGCCAATTGCGCGTGTTGCTCCAGCGCGTGGCACGCCGGCTAGGGCAGTGATGGGGGAGTGGAGCATAAGGAGTGGCGTATGCATCCGAGTGAAACGACCATCGCTGGCAACCGATGAGCGATGGCGCGCTGCGAAACCATCCCACCCCCTAGACTTCTCGCATCCCACAAGCAGACATGCTATAATGCAACATACGGCGCGCCAGCATGCCAGCGCTCAACGTTGAGTGCCAGCGCCTTGATCGTTGCGCAAAGCGAATTGTGTTAAGGATACCACCGTGAAAGTTACGACCGAAAAACTGCCAAAGAGTCTCATCTCATTGCAGATTGAAATCGACCGAGATCAGTTCGAGCGCGGCCTCGAGCAGGCGGCGCGCCGTCTGTCGCAGAAGTTTCCCATTCACGGCTTCCGTCCCGGCAAAGCGCCTCGCTTTATTATTGAACGCACCTTCGGGCGCGCGGCGCTGATCGAAGAGGCAACCGAGGATCTCATCAATAATGCCTATAAGAAGGCCATCCAGCAAGAGCAGATCGAAGTGATCGGCCCGCCGGCCCTCGAACGGATCGACTCGCTGGAGCCGTTTATCTTTACGGTCAAGGTGCCGGTGCCGCCGACGGTCACACTCGCCGATTACCGCAGCATCCGTGTGCCGCTGAACGTCGAACCGGTGACCGATCAGATGGTCGAGCTTGAGCTTGAACGCATGCGCGAAGAACACGTCATCTTGCAAGAGCTTGACGAGCCGCGTCCAGCCCAGCAGGGTGACCGGCTGCGCGTGCTGCTCAGTACTAAGGTCGAGGGCGACGAGGATGAGGCCGAGGCCAGCGACGAATCCGAAGCTGAGCCAGAGGCTTCCGGCTCGGAAGAGCAGCTTGACCTCGAGCCGAACCGGCTGGTGGATGAGCTGTATCAAGGGCTGATCGGCATGAACGTTGGCGAGAAGAAAGAGATTGTCGCGACGATGCCCGACGATCATGCCGAAGAGTCGATCCGCGGCAAGAAGGTGACGTTCAAGGTTGAAGTGTTGGGTATTCAACGCCGGATCGTGCCGGCATGGGAAGAGCTGCCGGGGCTGGTGAATTTCACCGGTACGCTCGACGAGCTGAAGGCCAAGGTGCGGGCTGATCTCGAAGAGGCCGAGCGCCGCCGTGCCGAGCAAGCGTTGCTCAACGCCTACCTTGAGCAATTGGTCGAGCAGACCACCTTCGATATTCCCGATGTGATGATCCGCGATCTGGCGCACTCGATGCTGCACGACCAAGAGCAGCAGTATGCGCGCTACGGCATCACCCTCGAGCAGGTGTTGCAGTATCGCGGCATTACTCACGATCAGGCGGTTGATGAACTACTGCCCGAAGCCGAACGGCAGACTAAGGTGACGCTGGCGCTCAGCGAAGTGATTAAGCAGGAAGGGTTGACCGTCACCGACGACGAGATCGCAGCCGAGATCGAGCGCATTCTGGCCGACTATGAGGAAGAGCGGCGACCTCAACTCAGAGAGATGCTCAACACCCAAATGCGCTCCTCGGTAGCGAATGTGGTGCTTGATAAGAAACTTCGCGCTCGCCTCGCCGAGATTGCCCGCGGCGAATCGAGTGCAGCTCCGGACGCAGAACCGGCCTCTGAAACGACTGCAACGGAAGATCAATCCAGCCGTGCAATAACTGAATCGTGAGGAGTACCGTATGAATTGGTCAACACGCTACAGTCATGATTGGCGTAGCATGCCCAGCCCAGAGTGGCTCTCGCAACGGCCGGAATTGCTGATTCCGATGGTAGTCGAGAGCACGAGCCGCGGCGAACGCGCCTTTGATATCTATTCGCGCTTGTTAAAAGAGCGGATTGTGATTTTGGGCACACCAATTGACGATCAGATCGCTAATCTGATCGTCGCCCAGTTGCTCTTCCTTGAGAGCGAAGATCCCGATCGCGACATTTGGCTTTACATCAACAGTCCGGGCGGATCGGTTACAGCCGGCTTGGGCATTTACGACACGATGCACCACATCCGGCCTGATGTGGCGACGGTCTGTGTCGGCATGGCCGGCAGTATGGCGACACCGATTCTGGCTGGCGGGGCTAAAGGCAAGCGCTACAGCCTGCCCCACTCGACCATTCACATGCACCCGGCTGGCGGCGGCGCCCGCGGCTACGCGCCCGACGTTGAGATCATGGCGCGCGAGCTGCTCCGTCTGCAACAGGTGGTGCGTGAACTGCTGGCCAAAGACACTGGCCAGCCGATCGAGCGGATTGCCAAGGATTTTGACCGTGACCTGTTCATGACGCCAGAACAGGCCAAAGAGTACGGCATTATTGATGAAATCCTCACCCGCGAGGATAAGAAGTAGCGACACCCGGGCGGGCGTGACCGCTGGCGCCCGCCCGTCTGGAGAATTCCCCATGACTCGTACCCGCAATCCCGGTCGTGATCCGTATGCCTGCTCGTTCTGCGGGCGCGGACAAGACGAAGTGCAACGCTTGATCGCCGGCCCCGGCAATGTCTTCATCTGCGATGAGTGTGTGGCGCTGTGCAGCGCCATTATCGCCGAAGAGAGCGATCAGAAGACACCGGCGTCGCGGCGCACGCCACCACCTAGCCCCGCGCGCTTGCCGACGCCACGCAAGCTCCGCGAAAAGCTCGATCAGTATGTGATCGGGCAGGATCGGGCGAAAGTCGCTTTGTCGGTGGCGGTGTACAACCACTATAAGCGCGTGCGCGCCGGCGCCCGAATCGATGATGTCGAGATTAGCAAAAGTAATATTTTGCTGATTGGGCCGACTGGTAGCGGCAAGACGTTGCTAGCGCAGACGATGGCGCGTATTCTCGATGTGCCGTTCGCCATTGCCGATGCTACCGCGTTGACCGAGGCTGGGTATGTGGGTGAAGATGTCGAGAATATTCTCTTGCGCTTGATCCAAGCTGCCGATGGCGATGTTGAACGCGCCCAGACCGGGATTATTTATATCGATGAGATTGACAAGATCGCACGAAAGTCGGATAACCCCTCGATTACGCGCGATGTGTCGGGTGAAGGCGTGCAGCAGGCACTGCTTAAGATCCTTGAAGGTGGCGTCGCACATGTGCCGCCACTACCCGGTCGTAAGCATCCGCAACAAGAGTATATTCCGTTTGACACCACGAACGTTCTGTTCATCTGTGGCGGTGCCTTTGAGGGAATTACCAACATCATCGCCAAACGGCTGCGTGGCAAGCAGGCGATCGGCTTTGGCAGCAATCCGGTGAAGACGATCGATGAAGAGGGCGCGTTGCTAGCCCAAATTACTCCTGATGATTTGATGCGTTTCGGTTTCATCCCTGAGTTTGTCGGGCGGTTACCGGTGATCGTCGCACTCGATCCGCTGAGCCGCGAGGCTATGCTTCGTATCTTGACCGAGCCGCGCAACGCGATTATCAAACAGTATCAGAAACTGTTCGCGCTTGACCATTGCGAGCTGGAGTTTACGCCCGACAGCCTTGAAGCGATTGTTGATCGCGCTATGAATGCTCGTACCGGCGCCCGCGCCTTGCGCAGTATTGTCGAAGAGGTCTTACTTGAAGTGATGTTCGAGATCCCGTCGCAAGAGCATATTGGGCGCTGCATTGTCAATGCTGAGGTTATTCAGGGGCGTGGCCGACCGATTCTAGTGCCGCGGGCCGATTACCGCCGCCGGCTAGACGAAGCCGTCTAATGTAGAGCCGCACGGCGTGCGGCCCGACGTTAACGAACGAAGAATCCGTATGCCATTATTTCATCGCACATCACAACGCGCAGCCGATCAACCGCCGCCCAAACGCCGGATCTTGGTGGCTGATGACGATCCCTCGATTGGCCGCCTGATCCAGACTGCCCTCCCGGCGCAACAGTATGAAACAGTAGTGGTGGCGAATGGCATGGATGCCTTGAACGCCTTCGAGAAAGACCAGTTCGATCTGGTCTTTCTCGATGTGATGATGCCCTTTGTTGACGGTTTCGATGCTTGCGAGCGCATTCGCGCCAAGAGCGATGTGCCGATCGTGATCATCACTGCCCGGGATGGCACCGATGACATTGTGCAAGGGTTCCGGCGCGGCGCCGATGAGTATATTACCAAACCGTTCAAAGTAGCCGAGTTTGTGGCTCGCGTGGAAGCGATTTTGCGCCGGGTAGACATGCAAAAGGCGCGCACTGCGCCAACATTCGTGCAAGTGGGAGATCTCGCTATTGATGCCATCGCGCACAAAGTGTCGGTGCGCGGCGCTGAGATTAAACTGACGCCGATGGAGTTTGAGCTGCTCTATTTCCTCGCTGCCAACGCCGGGCAGGTCTTCACCCGCGAGGTGTTGTTCCGCGAGGTGTGGGGCTATGAATATGTCGGTGAGACCAATCTGGTCGATGTTTGCGTGCGCCGTTTGCGCGAAAAAGTTGAGGTGGAGCCCTCTAAACCGAAGGTCATTCTGACGGTGCGCGGCGTCGGGTACAAGCTCGAGCGATCATAGACCGGAGTGCGGGTTTTATTCAAAGACGCCGAAGCGCAAAGAGGTTGGTGGGCAGGCATAGTGCTGTTTTAGTCCGCAACACTCTTCGCAGCTTCGCGTTTTTGCGTCATATGTCTATAAAGGCAGGAACTGAATATGCCCTTCTCACACGTGTTTGTTTCGCGCCATCCGCTGGTGCAACACAAACTGGCGCTCCTGCGCAGCAAGTGGACTGAGCCGAAGAAGTTTCGTGAATTGGTGCGCGAGATTGCCCAGTTGTTGTTTTATGAGGCAACGCAAGATTTGGCGCTAGCGCCGCTGACTGTCGAGACGCCGCTGGCTAATTGCGAGGGTTATGAAGTGGCCGAGCGAATCGGCATCATCCCCATTCTGCGCGCTGGTCTAGGTATGGCTGAGGCGATTGTTGACATTCTGCCGACAGTGCATGTCTGGCACCTCGGTCTCTACCGCGACCACGAAACCTTGCAGCCGGTGACGTATTACAACAAGCTGCCCAGCAAGCCGGATATTGACCTCACGATTATCGTTGACCCGATGCTGGCGACCGGCGGTTCGGCGGTGGCAGCGGTGGATATTCTCAAACGGTGGGGTGCGCAACGGATTAAGTTTCTTGGTTTGATCGCGGCGCCTGAAGGGGTGCGCGCGTTGTCTGAGTCACATCCCGATGTTGCTATCCATCTGGCAGCGATTGATAGTCATCTCAACGAGCGTGGCTATATTGTGCCCGGCCTTGGTGATGCTGGCGACCGCCAATTCGGAACGGGGTAGCGACCTTCACCCCCTTGCTCCCTCGCCTATGCCTTTGGAGAGGGGGAGCGTATATATCCTCGTATGACGCAAATCGCGTGCATCGTGCGAATGGGTGAGGTGGGGCATGCCCGCTTGTTAGTGCGAAGGGGTGGGGCGAACCTGCCCAGCGGGACGCCCTACCCTTGAAGCAATCCCCCCTGTAGCGGAACAGATGCTTACACCGGTTCCTTCCGCTCCCGCGAAGAATTGCTTCGCCGGATGGGTGGTTGTCAGTGCAGGGGGGCACAGTCCCGTCAACCGCCTGCGTCATTTCCGGGTAGTAATAGTTGTCAGTGCGAAGGGGCGCAGCTCCCGCAGCCATCTCCCGCTTCAGTGGATACGGATGCCTAACCAGCCTTCTCCCGCCCTCGCACAAGATTGCGTCGCGGCCTTGCGGCGGCTCGCAATGACCAGTGGGGGGAGGGCGCAATGACAGGCGGAAATGGCACAATAACGCTGCTAATGGCTCATTTCGTTGCGATGTTGCGTTTAGGCGGCTTTCCTCATATCATAAGCGGGAGTTTTGCGTTTTGAGGGACAGTGACTATTGCATGCTTGTCACATTGGCCTTGCTCGGCGCGCCGCTAATCGCCTTCGCCGTCACGGCGCTGCTCACCCCACCGCTGATCAGGTTGGCACGCCGCGAGGGATGGGTGGCCAAACCCGGCCCGCGCCATGTCCATCGCGAACCAACGCCGGTTGTGGGTGGGTTGGCAATCATCGCCGGTTTGGTGACCGCCCTTATAGCTAGTCTCGTATTCGAGCAGCTCGATCCGACATTATCCCGTTCGTCGTTTGAACATCTGCGCATTGGGTTACTGCTGATTGGCCTTTCAATTATCGCCTTTGTTAGTTTGCTGGATGACCTGTACGATTTACCGGCGTTACCGCGCCTCGCCGTTCATATTGGCGCTGCCTTGATCGCCGTCGGTCCGTATCTGTGGGATCACACCCTCTACCCCGACGCGCTCGGCCAGCCGACTGAGGCGCGCGGGATTATCCTGACTGCGTTCAATTTTCCCTTTGTGAACCAGATTCATCTGCACAACCTTAGCCCATGGCTAGCGATCGCTGCTACCGTGTTCTGGATTGTGGGTATGCAGAATATGGTGAATTGGATCGATGGCCTCGATGGGTTAGCGGCGGGAGTAACGTTGATTGCCGGGTTGGTGTTGGCTCTGCACACCCTGACGCTCGACCCGCCGCAACTGACGGTCGCGCTGCTGCCGCTGGCGCTGAGTGGCGCGTGTGCGGCGTTCCTGCTCTACAATACCCATCCGGCCCGCATCTTTATGGGTGATGTGGGGGCAATGGCGATCGGCTACACGCTAGGCATCTGCGCCCTGATCGGCGGGGCTAAGCTGGCAACGGTCTTGCTGGTGCTTGGGGTGCCGATCGTGGATATGGCGTGGTTGATTCTGACCCGCACATTGGGCGGGCGCTCGGCGGCACAAGCCGGACGCGACCATCTGCACCATCGCCTGCTTGATCTCGGTTTGAGCCAGCGACAGGTGGTGGCATGTTACTACGGCTTAAGCATCGCTTTTGGCGCAATTGGGCTGCTCGATTTCTTTACCCCGTTGATGAAATTGGTGGCGCTGATTGTGCTTGGCAGCGCGGTATTGCTCGTGCTCCTAGGATTGCAACCAAAGCCGGGAGTCGCGTGATACGGTCAGCCTTTACGCCCCTCTCCCACACGCGGGAGGGGGGCGCGCAGATGATAGTTACTGCCACCACCGGCTATGTCCCCTCTCCCACACGCGGGAGGGGGGCGCCCTTCGGTTCAGGGGTCACTATGGTCGGTAGATGCGCACGTTCGTCTCGCGGTAGAGCGACGCATCCGACAACGGATCTGCAAGTTCGTCGCCGAATATCGGTACCCCGCCGCGCACGTTGATCCATACGCGCTGGTTGGCTTGGTCGTGCCACATACTGTTGTCGGTGGCCAACATGGCGGCAAACGAATTCACCGGCATCAAATCGCGACGTTCGGGCGCTCCCGCCTCTGCGTTCTGATATAGCTCGCGGGTCGTCAGATAGGCAACCACTCCGCTCCCACTACTAAAAGGCACGCCAAGAATGATCTGATCGGACGTCGTATGCATATTCGAGAGTAACAACCGTAGCTCGTGGGTTGGTGGTGGTAAGCTGGTTGAGCCATCACGGAACTCAACCAAGTAGCGACCACCCGAAACAGTAGCGAAATGGCGCATCCATTGCATGATAGCGAACGTATTGCGCATGCCGCTAAAGCCCTCTTCGACCACCCACTGGCCGATTGGTTGATTGTCGGCATCAAGGCGGGTGATGGTCAGTGGCATCAACGATTTATATAGATCACTATTATCAATTCTGAAACCAGCTACCCCATAGTACGGCCCGCGGCAACTGCGGCCATTTTGCCCAACTGGTTCAACTGCTCCACACTCTTGACCAGCGGTGAGGAAGGGTATATCGTAGACCCAATAGTTGCCGGCCGGCCCCCAATACCCGTGCGGATCCCAGAGCGCGCCGGCAAGCGTTGCATTGCCGGTTGGCGTATGGATGTTGGGCGAGATCACCCGTCGGCCCGGATGGGCGTTGATCAATCGGTTATTCGGATTGCGCACTAATCCGCGATCGACCGGACGAGTGTAATAATCGTTCGTCGCAAATGCGCCGCTGGCGCGATCAGGGCGGGGATGTAGCGGAAAATTCACAATCACGTTGTCGAAGATATCGAACGTGCTGTGATAGCTGGCGATCGCAGCATTTGGTTGGTTGGTAAACAACGACACAGGCACGTTGTGGTTGTTCAGACTTTCACCGACAATGAGCGAATCGTAGATTTTGCCATTGTCACCAGCGCCGGCGAAGAACATCCCCGCGTTGTCTGCCGCGACAAAACGCACATAATCCGGCAACGAGACCCGATTCCACAATCCGTTGTCATTGTTTTTGTAGGTGGTGATGTCGCTAAGAGTGAAGCGAACGCCGTTTGATACGCGGTACGGCTCGCCATCATTGGTTGGCGTATACTTACGTTCAGCGGTATTTCCTTCATCATCGACCGGTGCAAAATCGATGTTGATCCCCGGCTTGCTATTGGAATGGGCAACATTATGACTAAAGATGCCAAGCGGGATAACATTCGGACGCATTGGAACCCGCTTGCTTGGGCCGAGCGATCGTTCCGGGAAGGCGAGCCAAAAGCCGTTGCCCGCAGTATCGGCGGCGACATTGCCGCGTACCACGTTATCAGGGTTGGTCAGCCAAAACCCTGACGGCCCGCGTCGGAAGCTGCTGCGATCGCTTGGCAAGAGTGGCTGTGGTGGCTGACGCACGCGCAGCACCAGATTGCCTTCGATCACATTCCGGCGCTCGACAGCATCTTCAAGGAAAATGGCATGGCCAGCAATATCGTAGCAAACATTGTTGCGAATGGTTGTACCATTCGTACTGTGAATAGTAATGCAGCGGTTGGCCGAGTTCCAAATGCTTGAATTGGCGACCAGCTGTGCTGGTGAGTCACCAATAAAGCGACCATCTTCAGTATACGAAATTATGTGAAAGTGGATTGGATAGCGGCCTAAGCGACCACCCTGCCCGACTCGTCGTAACTCAACTCCATCAAGCCGCAACACCGCATGATCCATCACCATGATATGGGCACCAAAGCGTTGATCGCGCCAGAGCGTGTCGTCAGCGCCTTGAATCACGATCCGACGTGAAAGCAGGCCGACTTCGGCTCGTTCGTCAAGCACCAGCGGTGTCACTGCGGTAGTAGGAGTCTCGGTCAGACTCGTTGGACTGACATACTGCAACCGTCCCCACCGTGCTCTGGTCAGCGGCATCGCCAGCGTCACGTGTGAGCCACTCACGGCCTGTACCGTCAGACGTTCGGTTTCGGCGACGCCGTAATAATCGGTCGGTGCAATCACAATCTGATCACCCGACTGCCAATCCACTGTGTCCCGCAGCGTCAGATTGGTAGCGCCGGCAGCAGCATGATCGTTCAGCGTTGTCCAAACCCGGTTCGGTATGAGGCCATACGCCTCAAACGTGCCACCCATCAACAAAATCCCGCGTGTACCCATACCCATTACATCTTCATTCGGGTCGGGTGCGTTGAGGGTGATAGTTGCACGATGCGTGAACGGTTCGCTCGGACTACCGATGCGGAGCCGGCCATTGCCGTGCAGCATAATCCAGCCCACGGTGAGGTCGAGATCGCGCCGGTCAAAGATTAACTCGCCTTCGATCAGTAAACTCTGCAACGGAGGCGGGCTGGTATCGAGCAGCACTACCTTTCCAGCGGGGATCGTGACCGCCGCTCCGGCTTGGGGTAGACTGCCACCCCACGTTCCCGGCTGTGACCAACGCTCGACCGTGCGACCGACTACCAACGGCACGAAAATGGTGTTGCCGGATTGTACTGTCACCACACCGCGTATCGTGGGATCGATATCGCACACGAATAACGACTGACCGGGCATGGTGAAGGTCTGGGTCACGGTTTCACCGGGCTGAATGAGTGGCGTTGCCCAACTGTTATCAATAGCGCGCAAACGATGCGGACTTGTGCTGGTATTGTGCCAACGAACTGTTTGACCGGCCACAACTTGGAGATCGTAGTTCTGATCAGTAGAAAGAGTAATCTCAGGCGATACAGGTGCAGCCAGCAATGAGATGAGCGGTGCGATGAGGAAGAGCGTGATCAAACTGCATAGACCAACACTCACGCCAACGCGCAAGAAACGGAAATGCATCACAGGCAACGCAGATCTTTCTAGAATGCTGGGTGGGTTAAAGACGTAGCACGACGAACACGTAGCACTGCACTGTGCTGAGAACTTCTGTTGTGCAACTAACCGTGTTGCTCATTTTGAAAGCTCTTCGCTATGTAGTAAAAGTACCTAGAAATTAGAGCTGACAGCAATGGTACTTTGCTCATGTACTCTATGATGACCGGTAGGATATGTATAGCTCGTGGCGCAATCGAGGGATGGAATGAACGCGAATATCAGCCCATAGTCTCTTGCTAGCTAGGCCAACGCAGGGATATACAGGATGTGTCTGAACAATGCTCACTCGGAGACACAAGATGCGCTGAGGTGTGCTTATCGTATCGTTGGCGCGTAGCGAATGGTCAGTACGGATCCTCGCCTATCGTCCATTCACCGCTCTTTTCAGACACCTGTATGTGGAGATGCAACCACACGTTGTTACCTAGCGTCTTCATCATAGCGAACGCGGCCTGATGTCTTTGGGGCAGGGTTGAAAAAGAGTTCTAGCGACAGGCACCGCCTATGCGACGCTTTCTTGTGCTCGTCATCGCGCTCTGCCTGATCGGTGTGGATCACGCAGTCTTAGCTGGCTCACTGCCAACGCGTGCGACGATGCCGCAGGCGCGCACGGCGCCGCCAACTCGCCCCGGCCCGACGATTGAAGCGTATGTACGCCCTGCATTTGCGGCGCGAATGAGGCGTTTGCGCAGCACGATACTAGCGGCGGCGGCGCGGCATAATCATCCGCAGTTGTCGGGGATGAGCGACCGCGAGTTTGCCGTAGTGATGGCAACGATCCTCTACAACGAGAACTTTGGGTGGGCAGAGGAGCTGGCTCCGCCGTTGCGGATGGTGACGCCGTGGTACCAAGCTGCCCAACAGCAAGCCAATTTGAGCGGCATGGGGGCCAATTTTAGCGTCTGGCCGGCCAATCTGCGGCCCTCGGTGGCGGCCGAGATACTGGCTGGTGAGGTGCCGCTTGCTGACGGGAGCATGTTACGTGTGCCGCTACGGGTGGAAGGCAGTCAAATCGATCTGACGCAGTATTCCGATCGACGGGCCTTGTTTGCCGCGATCACTGCTGAGATCAGCACTGATGAGTTAGCGATCAACTACCTTGCTGCTAACCTCGAACGCGGTATCTTGCGTGCTGCTGTTGAAGGTCAGCCGATTTCGTGGCGCACGTTGGCCGCGTGGCACAATCAGGGCATCGTTGATCCGGTGGTGATCCGGGCCAACCCGACCGCCCGCGACTATGTGCGGCGTGCGTCGGCCTACGTGCCGCTGGCCCGCGCCTTGTTTGCAACGACGGGGCGGGCTGAGATGCAGGCAATGTGAATTGTTAAAGACGCGCAGGGGTTAACGCACAGGCGCAAAAGGCGCGAAGAGCGCGAAGGATTTTGGATGGAGATGTGTGAATGCTGGGGGGCGCTAAGATGATAGTAAATTGTAGACCTATCACAAGGTGTTCTCTATCCTCCCTTACATCCTTATCCATAAAAACCTTTGCGATCTTCGCCCCCTTTTCGTTTTTTGCCGTCCTTGCGCCATTACGTTAACCGCCGCAACACCCATTTCGCCGCTTCCAACACCGGTACGACCGTCAGCGCTACCAGCACCACGATCAGCCAATCATTGAGTGAGAGCGGAAAGGTGCCGAACGGTTCGTGCAGGAAGGGCACGTAGACCACCCCCGCCAGCAGGAGCAGTTCCCAGAGGATGGCGAGGTTGAGCCAACGGTTGGCAAAGGGGCGGTGAAAGACTGATAGGTGATCAGAGCGGAAGTTGTAGGCTTTGAAGAATTGGATGAGCACCAACGAGACGAAGGTCATGGTCATCGCCTCAACCATGCCACGCCCGCTCTGCACGGCCCACCCGAAGAGCGATAGATTGACCAGCGCCGACCAGAAGCCGCCAATCATCATAAGCCCGACCACTGGGCGGGTGAAGATGCCGCGGCGCGGATCGCGCGGCGGTTGGCGCATGAGGTCGTCGTCGGGCGGATCGACGGCCAGCGCCAGCGCCGGCAGTCCGTCGGTGGCGAGGTTGACGTAGAGGATTTGCACTGCGGTGAGCGGCAGCGGTAAGCCGGCTAGCGTCGCGCCAGCCATCAGCGTGATCTCGCCGATGTTCGATGAGAGTAAGTACATCAGGTATTTTTTGATGTTGCCGAAAATGCGCCGTCCCTCTTCGACCGCCGCTACGATCGAGGCGAAATTATCGTCGGTAATGGTCATCGCCGCCGCCTCTTTGGTGACATCGGTGCCGGTGATGCCCATCGCAATGCCAATGTCGGCCTTCTTGAGCGCCGGTGCATCATTGACGCCATCGCCGGTCATAGCAACAACGTAGCCTTTGCGTTGCAGCGCCGCTACTACGCGCAGCTTGTGCGCTGGAGCGACGCGGGCATAGACATCCACTGTCTCGACGATGCGGGCAAAGGCGTCGTCACTGAGCGCATCGAGTTCGTTGCCGGTCATGACTCGCCCGTGGCTGAGCAAACCCAATTCGCGGGCAATAGCGGTCGCGGTCAACGGGTGATCGCCGGTGATCATCACGACCCGGATGCCGGCCTGCTGGCAAGTGGCGATGGCGGTCTTCGCTTCGGGGCGGGGCGGATCGATCATACCAACTAGACCGAGCAGGGTCAGATCATGTTCGGCATCGTCTAGGGTGGCCGGAGCTTTGGTGGCGATGGCCAGCACGCGCAAGGCAGCGCCGGCCATATCTTGGGCCGCGTTTAGCACTCTTGCCCGATCAGCATCGGTGAGCGGGGCAAGGCCGGTTGGCGATAGCCAGTGGCTGCACGCCGGCACTATCACCTCCGGTGCTCCCTTCGCATACGCTACCGTGACGCCATCTTCATCATGGAGCGTGATCATCCGTTTGGTCTCGGACGAGAATGGGATTTCGGCCACCCGCGGCGCTTGGGTGATCAATTCATCAACCACTAAGCCAGCCTTTACCGCCGCCACTACCAAAGCCGCTTCGGTCGGATCACCCTGCGCCTGCCAGCGTTCGTCGCGAAAGACGACGCGGGCGTCGGAAGCGAGCACCGCGCCGCGCAAGAGCTGGCGGACGGCTTCATCAGGCGGGGTAGGCCGATCCGCCAGCCGGAATTCACCTTCTGGCGCATATCCCGATCCCGTCATCTCCCACCACTGGCCGGCTACAAACAACCGGCGCGCCGTCATCTCGTCTTTGGTCAAGGTGCCGGTCTTGTCGGTGCAGATCACCGATGTGCTGCCGAGCGTCTCGACGGCGGGCAAGCGCCGCATCAGCGCATTGCGCTTGACCATGCGCTGCACGCCAATCGCCAGCGAGATAGTGACGACGGCAGGCAACGCTTCGGGTACCACTGCCACTGCCAGCGCAATCCCAAAGATGATCATCTCGACCAGCGGCTGGCCGCGCCAGAGACCGAGCACGGTAATCGCGGCGACGATTACCAGCGCCGCCCGCGCCAGCGTATGCCCCACCCGGTCGAGATTCGCTTGCAACGGCGTGCGGCCGGTCTCGATGGTTTGCAACATGGTCGCAATCGTGCCGAACTCGGTCTGCATGCCGGTCGCGACCACAATCCCGCGCCCACGGCCATAACTTACCGATGTGCCGGCATAGACCATATTCCGCCGTTCGGCGACCGGTGCCGTAGCCGGCACGAGCAGATCAACCGTCTTCTCGACCGGCAGCGACTCGCCGGTCAGCGCGGCCTCTTCGATCTGGAGATTCACCGCCTCGATCAGGCGCAGGTCGGCGGGTACCCGATCACCGGCGCGCACCAGCACCACATCGCCGGGAACGAGATCGCGCGCCGGGATCGCTTGCTCAACGCCATCGCGCAATACCGTTGCATTGGGCGCAGCCAAGCGGCGCAGCGCCTCAATCGCCCGCTCGGCGCGGTATTCTTGGATAAAACCGAGCAGCACGGCGAAGAGCACAATCACGATGATCGCAATCGATTCAATGCCGTGACCGAGCAGCAACGAGAGGCCAGTGGCAATAAGCAGAATGATAATCAGTACATTTTGAAACTGAGCGAGCAAGATAGCCCACGGCGACACTCGTGCCGCCGCTTGCAGCTCGTTAGGCCCGTAGTAGGCCAAGCGACGAGTGGCTTCGGTGCTGGTCAAGCCACGGGGCGAACTGTTCAATTCAGCGTACACATCGGCGAGATCACGAGCGTGCCACGATGAACGCGACTCGGTGGAGGGCGGAGCGGTTATTGTCATGCGGGGGCGCTCCTGTGTTAATGGGACACGGATCGCCTCATCCGTGAACATCCGTGGTCTCTTAATCGCACACGGATTGAGGCGGAATGGGCACGGATCACATCATCCGGGAACATCTGGCACATCCGTGCCGATCCGTGGTCTATTCTACAATAGCACACATAGGTACGGATAAGATTATTCTGCTCACCAATGTACGGAACAACCCGATCTACTTGCTCTGCTTTGCTGCTGGCAATCCAAAAGGCGCTCCTACCGCACTCAAGATTGCTGATCATATTCTTAGTCATCAGACCTAAACATTTGTGCTACAGTACAAATAGATCGGCTTGTTCCTCTGTTTGGAGTAGACTATGGCCCGCAGCAGTATCGAGTGGACTGAAGCCACATGGAATCCGCTCACCGGCTGTACCAAGATCAGTCCCGGCTGCAAACATTGCTACGCCGAGCGGATGGCGTTGCGCTTACAGGCAATGGGGCTGGAAAAGTATCGCAACGGGTTTCGTCTCACGCTCCACCCTAACACGCTGCCTGAGCCATTGCAGTGGAAGCAACCGCGCATGATCTTTGTCAATTCGATGAGCGATCTCTTTCATCACGATGTGCCGGTGACCTTCATTCAGCAGGTCTTTGCCGTCATGACCCAAGCACACTGGCATACGTTTCAGGTCTTGACCAAGCGGGCCGAACGATTACACGAGCTTGATCCGTTGCTAGCGTGGCCATCAAATGTTTGGATGGGAGTCAGCGTTGAGCGAGCCGACTATCTTGATCGTATCCATCGCCTACGCGAGACCGGCGCGACGATCAAGTTTCTGTCGTGCGAACCGTTGTTGGGGCCATTGCCGAATCTTCCATTGGATGGCATCGATTGGGTGATCGTGGGTGGCGAGTCGGGGCCGGGAGCGCGACCAATTGATCCGGCGTGGGTGCGCGAGATTCGCGATCAGTGTCAGGCGGCAGGAGTGGCGTTTTTCTTCAAGCAATGGGGTGGTCCGCGCAAACATCGCACCGGTCGCGTGCTCGATGGCCGCACATGGGATGAATGGCCGCAACGAGCGACGGTTCAAACAGCAGAGGTATCGTAGGGCGCATGGCACATCCCTCCTATCGTCTCGCCCGTAGCAGTCATCCACGCATAGCGAAGAGCCAATCGCCACCCGGTCATCTCGTACACAGTGTAATCCCTCGCATCACGCTCAATCCGCGAACGCACCTTGTTGGGCTGCTGTGCGGCGGGCAGCGCGTCGATCGGTAACGATGCGGCGGGCGCGGCGCGGCAGGGGTGTGCGTAGCGGTAAGGCAGGCACGGCCAGCAATACTATGGCTACGCCCACCCGCAGATCGAAGGTGGGAAGGGAGATGGTTGGGAAGGGATAATAGACCAGCACGGCTGGTTCGAGCAGGCGCAGCGCGGCAATGGTGATCAACGCTATGCCAGCGCTGATGCAGGCGATAGTGTCGTGGCGGTGCCAGCGTTCGCGCCGGTAGGTGGTGCGCGGCACGCTCCGGCTGAGTTGACGGGCGGCCCAGCCGGTGAGGAGCAGCCCGGCACCGGCGAGCGGAGCCATCAGCGGAAACGCCGCCGGGCCGGCCCAGAGCCAGCCGATCAACGCACCGGCAAGACTGCTGAGACCGGCCAGCAGTATGAGCATCCGTCCAGTGTCTGGGGTTGCAGCAAGCGTGCGTCCATAACCGCGTGCCTCTAACGCCTCAGCCAATTGCAGCGCCCGTTCGAGGCTGCCGGCCAGTAGCGGCCCGGCCAGCGCCCACCAACTGCGCAGGCCGCCAAAGCGATGACCACGCGCGCGTTGGGCAGCAGTGATGGTTTGGATGGATCGCACTAACCCCGGTGCAAAGGCAATTGCGATCGTGATCGCTAACCCCGCGTGGAAGAGCGATCGCGGCGCTAGTCGCAACAGCCGGTGGTGATCAACCAGTGCATTAAACGCGCCAAAGATCAGCAGTAAGGCCCACAACCCCAACCCGCGCGTCGCTCCCCATGCAAGCGCTTCGGCGGTGATCGGCCCACCCAGCACAATCGCGCCCAGCCAAATCGGCAGTTGCAAAGCGGGTAATGTAACGAGCGCCGTCGCGCCGCGCGGCCCACCCACCGTCACCACGGCGAAGATGATATAACCGAGCCAGAGGATCGCGCCGGCGCGGGCAAAGAGCGTGAAGCTGTGCGCCAGCGGGCGATCGTCGCGCCGGGCTGTAAAGACATACGTCACTGCGAGCATCAACAAGATATGGTAGAGCGGGTGGGGAGCCAGCGTCGCGATCGCAGCAGCGGCGACCAGCCACCAAAGCCATGTGCGGGTGTGCATAGTGAGCCTTTCGTCAAGCGCTAAGACGCAGCGTGAGCAAAGACGCAAGGTGTGGCACCACCAAGGCAAAGCGGATGCGAAGGTGCGTGGCGTTAGAAATGCCAAGGCGCGGTGTGCGCAAAGGCGTACTAAATATCCTTATCTCCTTCGCACCGTTGCCATCATTGTGACCTTGCGTTATCGCGTTCATATTCTTACTGTCAGCACTGCCAATACGACTACTTCACCGATTTCGCACATTGCGCCATAGGTGTCACCGGTAAGACCACCCAAATCGCGCACCCACCAGCGTGCCAGCAGATGCGCGACCGCGAGCACCAACGCCGCAGCGACAATCCCGGCAAGACCGGCGATCAGCCATGCGCTGCCCAACATCAGCACCGACGAGAGCCAGAGATCGCGCTGCTGGACGTGTGAGTTAAACATCCGGCCCAACCCACCTTCACGGGCAGGTGGGAAGCGATAGATGCCGTAGCAATCAGCCCAACGGCCAAGTATCGGCGCTAACAGCAACGCCGGCCATACCACCGTTGCGCCGGCAATAAACGCCACCTTGAGCAAGATGGTCATGATCAGCGCAATCGCTCCCATCGCGCCGATCCGGCTGTCTTTCATAATCTCGAGCTTGCGCTCACGCGAGCGCCAGCTCATCACTGCATCAAACGTATCGCTGACACCATCGAGGTGCATGCCGCCCGTGACAATCCCCCACGTGGCGACGACCAACACTGCCGCCACCAGATCACCCCAAAGCGGGCGGGCAACCGCATCGACGACGACCATTGCACCACCGATGACCAACCCGGCCGCCGGGAACCACGGAATCGCCCGCGCCACGCTCTGCTCGTTCATCGGCGGCAGGCCGGGCAGTGGGATAATGGTGAGAAACCGGATGGCTTCGAGCAGACCATTGGCAGGTCGAGCCGGCGATTCGCTCATAGTCATCCTCCGAGAGGAGGCACGGTATTCACCGTGCGGATAATAATTGACGCGCCGTAGATATCAAGCGCAGTGATGCTACCCAAATCGATCCGCCAGCGCCAGTGTTCAGCGATCGGGATATTACAACAAAAACAGAGCACTAGTTGAATAGGTGTGGCATGGGTCAGCACGAGAACCCGTCCGCCGCGATAGTTTGCCAACAGCTCCTGCCACGCTGCCGCCACCCGCGTCGCCGCCTCAGCCAGACTCTCGCCGCCGGTAGGTCGCCCGTTTATCCCTAACGCCCAACGTGCTTGGGCATCGGTTGGGAAGCGTTGCCCTACTTCACGGTAGGTTAGTCCCTCCCACAAACCCTGATCAACCTCGATCCAGCGCGAGTCTTCACGCAACGGGATGGAACGATGCTGCAGCAGGGCCGCAGCCAACGCGCGCGTGCGCTGGGTAGGGCTGGCGATAGCATGGGTAAAGGGCAACGCGCGCAGCCGATTCGCCGCCGCTGCGTGCTGGCGCAGGCCGTACTCGGTCAGCGGGCTATCGCCACGGCCCAGATACCGGCGAGCACGGTTGGCTTCGGTTTGGCCATGGCGAACGAGCCAGACACTGGTGCGCATTGTGTCGTTAACCCCCTATCCTCTCACTATTGACGGCACGCGCATTGGCGTTGCAGAGAGATAATACGATGTATCGTTGGCTCGATCAGGGAGCCGCATTGCCGTGCGGGGTTACCCTCGACCGGCCCCCCGCCGTCGACCGCCTCCCACCCTTGCCGTATGATCACGCCGCTGTAGGAGCCACACCGCCGTGCGGCTTTCCATTGGTACATCACTATTCGTTAATTCGTTCCTCTCATTCGTTGATTCGTTGCCGCCACAACAATACCGCCGATTAACAACGCCGCCAGCGCCGCAAAGCCCAGCCATTGCCCGGCAGTGCCGGTCGCCGGCGGTGGCGTTGCGGTGGGTGCTGCCGTCGCCGCCGGCGGTGGTGTTGTGGTAGGTGCTGCCGTTGCGGTGGGTGTTGCCGTCGCCGCCGGCGGTGGCGTTGTGGTAGGTGCTGCCGTCGCTGTCGGCGCTATAGTCGCCGCTTCCGCCGCTTCACTCCGGCATACATCGGCGAGTTCCAGATGAGGCGGAACCGCCCCGCCACTGGCATCACCCGGCCCCCATGCCCACCCGTGCAGATCGCCATCGCTCACCCGCACGCTACTCGCACCGAGGTTAGAGTAGCGCCACCCACCCGCTTCGCGCCGGTAGAAGGCCCAATACACCGCCCGACCCTGCTGATCGCGAGCACAGAAACAACTGGTGGCCGGATAATCACACCCTTCGCGCCCAATTTTGCATACCGCTGCGCCAATGCTGCTTTGCTGGCTAATGACCGGCAGGCCACTACGTTCGAGCAGCTCTAATCCGCTGATCGACGGCTCACTAAACTCGACGCACGCAGTAACAACTTCGCCATTGCCAAACCGCACGACTACTCCGGCGCGGTTAACCGCCGGTTGCGCGGCAGCCACGCCAGAGAGAAGCGCGATCGCGATTAAGCCAACAAGTTGAAAAATTCGCTTCATCGCTGTATGGGCACAGCAGCGCTGTGCCCTGCAAGCTATCTTCTCATTATCCTACCTGCGTCCGCCGCAACGCTTGCCCTGCCGCCAACGCCAGCAAGCCAGCCAGCGCCAGCAGCGGCAATAGCGGCTGTGCTTCGCCAGCAGTGCGCGGCAGCGTAGTCGCCGGCGCAATCAGGCTCTGCGCTGCTGGGATCGAGGTCGTCGCCACCGGCAATGCCTTCCCGACCAGCGCCGGAATAGCCTGATAGGTCGCGAGCGCATTATCATCGGGCATCGCATTTTGATAGCGGAACGCACCGCTGCTGTTTTGGAAGGCGGCCAACGCACTGAGTGGCGTCGCGTCGCTTTGCTTCCACGCTGCGCCGCTGGGATCTTCGCCGAGGGCAATGATGGCCATCGTCACCGCTGCCGTCGAGTTAGCATCGCTGGCATTGCCAAACGGCGATGTCTGCGAGTAGGGGAAGCCGCCATCAGGGTTTTGCTGGCCGCGCAGGTAAGCCCGCGCCGCGTTCAGCGCATCAGCGGCGCGGGCCCGGCCAGCCAGCGCCATCACTGCCAACGCCGTGGTGTTCGTATCGCTACCGGTTGCCGCCGTGCCATCAAAGCTCCAGCCGCCGTCGCGCAATTGCAGCGCGATCAGCCGGTCAATCGCCGCCGCTGGCGGTTGCACACCCATTGCCTTGATCGCTAATAATGCGAGCGCATGACCGTACACATCGCTACCGTACTGACCGGTCGTTGCGTTGTACGTTGAACCAAGCTGTTGGGCTAGATTGACCCCGCCGAAGTTGAGCGGATCGCTCTGAGCGGCGACGGCGGCCAATATCAGTTTGGCCGTCGCACCGGCTGATGAGGTGCCGTAGGTGGCTGCCTGCCCGGCGAGGTAGGTCACGGCATTGGCCGACGGTTGCTGACCACCAGCTACGAAAGCGACGATCGCGTCGGCTGTGTCACCCGGCCCAAAACCGGCAAAGCTCCCGTCGGCTTGCTGTTGACTGGCGACCCATTTCAGCGCCGATTCGACCGCCGTGCCCTGCGCAGCGACCGGCAGCCAAGCGGCGATACTCAACACCGTGGCAAGGAATAGTGCAAAAACCCGGCGCATCATGCAGATCCCTTTCGTTCAACAAAACATCACAATCCAACAGATCTATTGCCCCGACAACAAAAACCCCTTCCACGGCTGTGGAAGGGTGCGAAGGCAAGAAAGAACGCCAATCTTGCGCGCGCCTCACCCCCTTTCCAGCGCGGGTGTGATAGCGAACAAGCAGGGACGGGCATTCTGGCTCGTCGCCGATGGCGACCTACAGTAGCGTGGACTGCGCCGGCCTTTGACCGGACTTCCCCCAATTAAGCCCTTCGCTTCCTCCGGGCTCCCTGCTGGCGGGGTTGCTACCCCGCAATTACTTATATTCAATTGCGGCGATAGTACCATAATTGCTACCGTGCGTCAATGGAGTAGAGCTTGGCAATCTCCCTACTACCCTCTCGCTACAAGCGGCTTGCCCGTTTGTAGGCAAGGAGTAGGGAGTCGGGATTGTCAATCTTTCCCCATCTCCCTAACTCCCTCCCCATCACCGCAATTGCGCCAGCACCTCGGCCAACACCGCAATCGCCCGCTCGTATTCAGCCAGCTCGACGTGCTCGTCGGGGGTGTGGTCAAGGCGCGAGTCGCCCGGCCCGTAGGCGACGATCGGGCATTGCCACACCGGCCCGACCACGTTCATATCGGCAGTGCCGGTTTTGTGCAAGAAGGCCGGTTGACCGCCGTGTTGGCGGATAGCACGCACAAAGGCGCTGGCCAGCGGCGTGGTGCGTGAGCTTTGGAAGGCGGGACAGGCCCCTTCAAATCCTACCTCTGCCGGGCCGGCCAGCCTGCGCACGGTCTCGGCTAACTCGTGCGGATCAATGCCGGGTGGGAGGCGCAGACCAACAGTCGCTTCTACCCATTCACTGATTCCGTCGCTGCCACTGCTCACGCGGCGCAACGAGGGGATCAACTGCTCGAACAGTCGCTCACGCCCCGCATTCACATGCTGACAATGTTGTTCAACTGCACGCCAAAAATCAACCATCTGCTCAGGTGCGGCACGCTGTTCACCAGCGCTGTGGGCAGCCGGCTGCTGATACCGGTAGTGCGTCAGCAAGCGTCCTTTATACCCCAGCGTGATCCGATCCCAACCGCTTGGCTCGCCGATCACGCAGAATGCCGGACGATACCGGTCACGGGCGGCATGTGCGCCGCGCGAACTGGCCGCCTCTTCCTCGGTTGCACCGATGATCGCCAGCCGACAGTTAAGCGTGCCGGCCAATTCGGCCCGCCGCGCCGCCCACACAAACGTTGCCAGCGGCCCTTTGGCATCAACCGCGCCTCGTCCGTACAGTTTACCATCCTCGATCCGCACCGGCACCTCGCCCGGCACAGTATCAATATGGCCGAGCAACACCACCAGCGGCCCACTTGTGCCCACATGCCCAACCGCGCTGCCCGACTCATCAACGAATGCTTCCCAGCCAAAAGCCGCCATCTGCTCGACCATCACCTGCACCGCCGCCGCTTCGTGGCCCGATAACGATGGCGTGCGCAAGAGGCGAATGAGAAATTCAACCGCTTCATGCATTATCAAACTCTCCTCAGCGATAACCTAACAGAGGTATTGTTACTCACTACTTCCTCACCCTATGGTATCATGCACGATATATTTGCCGAATCCCCACCTATACTGGAGATAATATGTCCGCATCATTCGTCTTTAACGCCGACCTACGCAGCCTTAAACAGATCCGGCGTTTCATCACTGATGCGGCCAGCAATATCGGCGCTCGCCGGGATAGTATCGACGATGTTGTGTATGCGGCTAATGAGCTGATTTCCAATGCGATTACCTACGGCTATGGCGGCCAAGCTGGCCCCATTTGGGTCGATGTCTGGAACGACGGTGATATGCTGTGTGTGCGCATTTGCGATGCCGCGCCGGCCTTCAACCCGCTCAATGTGCCGCTGCCGCGCAATCTGATCGGGCGCGGCCAGCAACGCGCCGGCGGGTTGGGGTTATTTTTGTCGCGCCATCTGCTCGATGATTTACAATATCGAGTATTGCCTCAGGGTGGAAATGAATTAATACTGGTGAAGTGGAATGCTTTTTAGCGGTAACTGGCCATGATTATCGAGAGCACTATTAGCCAGCGCGAGTTTACGCGCCATGCACTGAGCCGTTATTTTCGCCGGCCGATTTTCTACGTGTTTGCGTTTGTCGCCGCTATCTTGACCGCATTCGTGATCTACGATCCGAGCATCCCGCAAGCGCCAGCCCTGATCGGCGGCTGGATTCCGTTTCTGGTCTACGCCATCACCGGTTTTGTCCTGATCTACCGCCAGAGCCGCAACTGCGATCTACCGATTTACCAGCCAACTCGTTACGAATTGGGACGCGAGACGTTGATCGTCAGCGCACGCAGCGGGCGCAGCGAGATTCCATGGTCGAAGGTGCGCGCGTGGCGCAAGCTTGGCGGTGTTTACGAGCTGCAACTGATCAATGGGCAGGTGTTGCTCATCTCGGCCCGCGCGATTGGCCCCCGCCAAGTAGGCGCTTTCGAGCGCATGCTGCGCAACCGGATCGAGCCCAAGCCAGAGCCGGGGGTGTTCGATGAGCCAGCAGCATGAGATAGATGAGCGCTTACCGCCGTTGGCGCTTGACTCGGCCCAACCGCAGGCGATTTCTCCCACCGATCTAGCCCAGTACCTGCGGCTCGATCAGTGCCGGCGCTATCTGCGCTTGCGCCTGCACGAACGCCGGAAGGAGCTGAGTTGGCTGCCCCGCTACGGTATGTCGCTTCAGCCCCTCCCGCCGATGCTGACCATCGCTGGGCGCCAGTTTGAGCAGGAGATCGAGGCGCAGGTGCGCAAGCGGTTTCCGCAGGCGATTCACTGCGCGCAGCGCCGGCAACAGGGTGTTCCCAACTTTTTGCTGTCTAATCACAATCATATCGTTATTGACCAGTTGCGGCATCTGACGCCCAACACGACCCACGTGCTGTTTCAACCCCGCTTAGCCGCGCGCGTGTACGGCTGGGAGATGAGCGGCGATGTCGATCTGCTGTTGCTATCCTGCGATGATGCCGGCGCTTGCCATGCGATCATTATTGACACCAAAAGTTCGGCGGCAGCCAAGATCGAGCACCGCTTGCAGTTGGCCTGTTACCAACGTCTGCTCGAACAGATAACGGGCGATGCCGGCGTGACGCTGGCTTCCATCCGGCTTGGCGTGCTCTATCGCGGTGAGACACCATCACCGCAGCATACCCCTGCTGAACAGCGGCGGGTGGCCAATGAGCGCCAGCAGGCATCTGATCTCCTCGGTGTGACGATTGCTCAGCTTGAGCTGATTGCCGATCCTGCCCCTTACCTCGCCGAGATTGAGACCCTGCTCGATGGGTCGACATCGATTTTGGCGACTACCGCCACTGCGCCGTTTGCCGAGTTGCCATTTCATCTCACTGCTAAGTGCGATGGCTGCCTCTATAACGAAGTGTGTATGCGCTGGGCTGCCACCCACGATGACCTCTCACTTATCCCGTCGCTCACCGAGCCGGAGAAGGCAGCTTTACGCGCGCACGGTATTACCACCACGAACCAACTGGCTCTGCTCAAAGAGTTCGATGGCGAGCGGTTGATCACGCCGGACAGCCACCGTCCATTGATTAACCAACTGCACAGCCATCCCATATTGGCCCCGCGTCTCGATGAGTTGATTCACCGCGCCCGCGCGTTTCGCCGCTGGCGTGGCGATCGGCTCACAGCTACCGCTTATCTGCCCTACAAAGGCCATAGCTCGTTGCCTGCTGTAAGCGCCGATTTCCATCCCAACCTGATCGCCGTCTATCTTGACCCGCTTTACGACCATACGAAGGGCATGCTAGTGTTGCTCGGTGCGCTGGTGGTTGGGTATAGAAACGGTGTCCCCTCTCAGGAACGGACACTGATCAAATTACTCGACCAACCGCCGCAGTTGCCAGCCGATGAAGGGAAGTTGCTGGAAGAATGGATCAATGAACTCTTGCAGGCGATTGTTGCGGTGGCTGATGAGACTCGGCAAGCGCCTATCCATCTAATCGTGCCCGATTCGTTCAGTTTGCAAAACCTGCTCGACGGGCTGGCCCGCCACCCTCAAGTCTTTGGCTCGACCCCACTCTACGATCTGGCGGCGCAGAGCGCCGGTTTTGAAGCGCCGATGGTAACGGTGCTAATCAGCGAGCGCCGTCGGTTCCGCAACGACCCGCTCGCCTACGACTCGTTGGCGCGCTTGGCGTACATGCAGCGGTTTGATTGGGGCGAGTATCGCCGGCTCTTCTACCGGCGCGTGTTCGATGATCTCGGTAATGACAAAGATTTGGGCTGGTATACCCGACGGGTACGCTTCAACAATCAGATACCTCTTGAATATGTGTATGCAGCGTGGGATGCATTACCGCCGCCACCCGGTCACGGCAATGACGATTTGGTTGATTACCGGCGAGTCAAGCGGCAAGATGTCATCAACTTTGTCGAGAAGCGGCTACATGCCATCGCACTGCTGGTCGATCAAGTACCGCGCAATCCGCGCACAACCAAACCGGCGTTTGATCTCTCGTGCATTGTCAACTACTCACGACGGGCGCATACTTTGGCCGATGCGCTGGCCGAATTTCTGTTGCTCGAGCGGTACGTGGCGCTGGTGACATGGGGGCAGCAGCATCTGCCGCCGCCCGAACAGCGGGTACTGGCCGGTACTAGCCTGATTGTGCGCTACGAGTTGGAAGATCAAGACCCGGCCTTGCTCGAGACGCTGGCCGAAAACGAGCGCCGGCAGGCGTTGAAGGCTGAATTGACCGGTGGCCGGAAAGGGGTGCGGTTGAAGGCCGAGCAGAAAAAGCAGGTCGAGCCGCTGCCGCTGCCTGATGTGCCGCTGTGTCTGCGGATTGATCTCAGCGGTGTTGAGTGCGATCTCGCAACAACACTGCGCTTGACTAGTCTCTCGCCCGGCGATAAGGTCATTCTCGCGCCGCGCTGGAGCGTTGATGAACGGTTGCCACCCGACCAGCGCGAACCGTTCACCACCACGGTTCGCCAACTGCTCTATCAGCCACGGGCGACGCTGGTTGCGATTGAAGCAGACGGACGGGTGTTGCTGAAGCCTGAACATCGCTATAGCACAGGCGATCGACGGTTCACCTTCAACAGCAATTGGCGTTGGCCGCAAGCCGGCGAGCTGTATACGATCGAGGCCGATCCCAACGACATCTATGGCCAGCGCTGTATGGAGGTAGTGCGGGAATTGCAGAAAGGGGCAGTCAATGCGCTCTACGTGCGCTTGAACGATCCCGCCGGGGTGCGGGTCGCGTTGCCGGAAACGGCGCAAACTGGGCACGACCAGTTCGTCGCGGGGTTGCGTGTGTTGGCCGAGGCTGGTGTGTTGCACCCCTTTGATGAGCACCAGATGGATTACATTGCCAACTATGGCGATGCTCCCACCTTGCTGGTGCAAGGCCCGCCCGGCACCGGCAAGAGCTACACGTCGGCCTTTGCCCTGCTGGCCCGCATGCAAGGCTTGCTGGCTGCCGGCCAACCCTGCCGCGTATTGCTCAGTTGTAAGACGCATGCTGCCACCGATGTGCTTTTGCGCAAGATTGGCGAGGTGCAAGCAAAGCTTGCCATCGTGCGCGACCAACGCCCTGAACTGTTCGCTGCCTATTTTGATGAACGACTGCTGACCATACCCCTTTTTCGAGTTCGTCCTAGGCAGAATGCCGAACCATCGTCGGCTGTGCAGGTCATCGACAGCATCAGCCCGATCATTGATACATCGGCCTGCTTCGTCGCTGCCACACCGTTTGCAGTGGCGTCGTTGCTGCGGCGCGAGCAGTGCTACCACACCGAACCCTTTGCCGATCTGCTGCTGCTCGATGAAGCATCGCAGATGAACTTACCTGAAGCCTGTATGGCGGCATTGGGCCTCAAAGCCGAGGGGAGGCTGATTGTCGTCGGCGATCACCGGCAGATGCCGCCGATTGTGCAGCACGAATGGCGTGGTGAGCGTCGGCGCACCTTCCAAGCCTACCGCGTCTATGCCTCGCTGTTCGAGACCCTGCTCAACCTTGATCCACCGCCGCCGCTGGCGCGGTTGGTCGAGAGCTTCCGCCTGCACCGCGATCTGGCCGCGTTTCTGCGCCGCGTCATCTACGAACAAGACGGTATTCCCTACTTTTCGCGCCGTGTCACCACTCTGGCTGTCGCCCAGATTGCTGACCCTATGGTTGCTGCTGCGCTCCATCCCAACCATCCACTGGTAGTTATCGTCCACGACGAGGCGCAGAGCCAAGACAGCAACCCCTTCGAGGCGAGCCTCATTCGGCCACTGATCGAGACATTAGTTGGACAGCTTGGCCTCGATGCCGCCACCGGCATCGGTATCGTCGTGCCGCACCGCGCCCAACGGCTGACGCTGCGCGAAAAACTGCCTGAGATTATGCAGGCGCTCTTGATCGAGCACGATGGCGCGACCGTCGATACCGTCGAGCGCTTCCAAGGCGATGAACGCGACGTGATCATCGTCTCGGCCACCGAGAGCGACCCCGACTACCTGCGCGCCGCCAGCGGCTTCTTGCTCGATCCGCGCCGGCTCAATGTTGCTCTCAGCCGCGCGCGCCACAAGCTGATCTTAATCGCCGCCCGCACCGTCTTCCAGCTCTTCGCCACCGACGAAGAGATCTTTCAGCACGCGCAACTGTGGAAACGGCTGCTGCGTGACACCTGCCGCGTGCTGCTCTGGCAGGGTGAACGTGATGGTATTGCCGTCGAGGTGTGGGGGAACCTTCAGGGAGCAGGAGCAGAGGAGAGGTGAAGGTACGATGTCCCCTGCTCTCCATTCGTTCGCTGACCTATTTCTCCCAACCTTTGCCCTGAAGAGAGCGAGCGTCGTTTTCCTTCCCCCCGCTCCCCACTGGGGAGCGGGGTAGGGTGAGGGGACAATACATAACGTATGACCACAGTGTCTGGGGTTGGGTTTTAGTGGTGGGGCGCAGCACCGCTGCGCCCCTACCATATTCCTGCCCGCAACATATTTGCACAATCATCGCACTGTTTATCACAAGCAAAAAGTCATTGCAGTGGCTGATCAGCGGTGTTATGATTAGGTTAATAACTTCCTTGTCAGTGCTGCGCCGAGACTGACGCAACACAATGAAGAACGGCGAGGTCGCCATATGATCCAGAAAGAAGATGTCGTCATCCGCGTCGCCGGTGAAAGCGGCGATGGCAGCAGCGCGACTGGCGAGATGCTAGCACAAGCGGCTGCTCGCTCTGGCCTCCACGTCTTCACCTTCCGCACCACTCCGGCTGAAATAAAGGGCGGGCCGGTGATGTTTCAGGTGCGCGCTTCCAACAGCCCAGTCCGTTCGATGGGTGATGCGGTTGATGTGCTGTTCGCCTTTAACCGCGAAGCGTGGGATCTCCACCACGCCGATATGGCCCCCAATGCCGTTTTACTCTACGATCCCGAAGAGCTTGACCTCCCTGCCGAGTTTACCGGCATCGCGTACCCGGCCCCAATTGGCCAAATTGCGCAAGCCGCCGGCAACCGGCGCGGCAAGAATGTGGCTGCGCTCGGTTTGGTAGCGGCGCTGTTTGGTTTGGGGTTGAATAAACTCGAAGATATTGTGCGGGCCAAGCTAGGCAAGAAAGCCGATCTGCTCGAGTCGAATCTAGCCGCGCTGCGGGCCGGTATTGAGTATGCCCACCAGCTTGAAAAACGCGATCCGTTCTGGATGGAATCGACCGGCGAACACGACCGCTACGTAATGACCGGCAATCAGGCGATTGTGGCCGGCGCATTGCATGCCGGGGTCGAATTCTTTGCCGGCTATCCAATCACTCCTGCCTCTGACATTATGGAAGGCATGGCGGCAATGTTGCCCCAGATCGGCGGCGGCTATATGCAGGCCGAAGATGAGATTGCGTCAATTATGGCGTGCATCGGCGCATCGTATGGTGGCAAGCGCGCCATGACTGCTACCTCCGGGCCGGGGTTGTCGCTGATGAGCGAGGCGATCGGCTACGCTAGCATGGCCGAGATTCCGGTAGTGATCGTTGATGCGCAGCGCGGCGGCCCGAGCACCGGTTTGCCGACCAAGATGGAGCAGTCAGACCTGAATATCGCCCTCCACGGCGGCCACGGCGATAGCCCGCGCATTGTGCTGGCGCCGGCCAGTGTCGCCGAGTGTTTCCATCTGACGGTTTGGGCCTTTAATCTGGCTGAACAATATCAAACACCGGTGATCGTGCTGAGCGACTATTCGCTCTCGTTCCGTACCGAGACAGTTGAGCCGTTTGATCTGAGCAAGTATCCGCGTATCGACCGGTTGCGGCCCGCGGGTGCGTTAGCTCCCAAACAGTATCGCCGCTACGAGCTGACCGCTAATCTGGTCTCGCCGATGGTTGCTCCCGGTGTGGCCTATGCCCAGTACACGGCGACCGGTCTCGAACATAATGAGTTCGGCAACCCCGATTATACGCCGGCTACTCATACTCAGATGACTGAGAAGCGGTGGGGTAAATTGGCGCCGTTGCAGCAATCACGCGAATATGTGCGCCGTTTCGGCGCTGAGCGGGCTAAGGTTGGGATTATTTGCTGGGGTACTACCGCCGGTCCCGCTCGTGGTGCAGTTTATCTGGCCGGTCAAGAGGATTTGCCGGTGGCGCTGCTGCAAGTGCAGATGCTCTCACCGCTGCCGGTTGACGCGATCAATGAGTTTCTCGAGCAGGTTGAGATCGTGTTGGTGCCGGAAGTCAATTTCCAAGGCCAGTTTGCCAAGCTCTTGCAGGCTGAACTCGGCATTAAGGTACGCTCGTTGACCAAGTATACCGGCATGCCATTCTCGCGGCTTGAGATTCTGCGCCAGATTCACGCTCTGTACGGCCTAGCCGAGCCAGTGCTGGTTTAATTGGGCTTTGCCGCATTCTGTATGGGTAACACATCGCCTTGCCTCAACAATATCAGATCAACAAGGTCACACCTATGACAGCCGTACCAATCACTTCATCGCCTGTTATTTACAAACCGTCTGATTATCGCAGCGATCTGAAACCGATCTGGTGCCCGGGTTGCGGTGATTACGGCGTATTGGCTGCTATCCAACAAGCATTGGCTGCTGCGCAGATCAATCCGAAGGATTTGGCCGTTGTTTCCGGCATTGGCTGTAGCTCGCGTTTGCCCGGTTTCTTGCAAACATACGGCCTGCATACGGTTCATGGTCGGGCCTTACCAGCAGCTATTGGCTTGAAAGTCGCTCGTCCTGATCTGACAGTGATGGCTGTCGGCGGCGATGGCGACTTCTTTAGCATCGGCTTAGGCCATCTGCCCCATGCGGCGCGACGCGATCTCGATATCACCGTGGTGGTGATGGACAACGCGATTTACGGTTTAACCAAGGGCCAAACCTCGCCGACCTCGCCGCGCGGCCATGTCACCAAGAGCACTCCTTATGGCCAGTCAGCCCAACCATTGCATCCGCTGGCTATCGTGCTCTCTAGCGGCGCGTCGTTCGTGGCTCGTGGCTTCTCTAGCCAGCCAAAGCAGTTAGCCGAGCTGATCAAGGCCGGCCTTGACCATCGCGGCTTCGCCTTTATTCACGTGCTCAGCCCGTGCGTCACCTTCTACGACACCTACAAGCTGTATAAGGAACTGGTCTACAACCTGCCCGATACGCACGACCCATCCGACCTCGATGCGGCGATGCACTACGCAGTTGAGAGCGAACGGCTGCCGCTCGGCATCTTCTACCGCCGCCCACCGCTCGAACCGTTGCCGCGCCCAACGCCTAAGCCGTTCGATACCCAAGCCTATTTGAACCGGTTCCGGGCGTAATGCTGTAAGCAGGCGCAAGGGGCGGGGAACGGCCCGCCCCTTGTCGTTGTGAGTTGCAGAGGGGCAATGCTGCGCATGGCCCTGCGTGGCGACGCGATTCCCCGCAAGCCCGGATGCCACCCGCTCAGGCATGGCTCTCGCTTTAGCCGGAGATTGCTTCAGGCGCTACGTCCCCTCGCAATGACAACACAGGTTCGCCACCGCGCAAGAACATAAGAGCACGAGCGTGTATCATGGTGACGGCTTACATGACACGCTGTTTATGCGACACTCCTATGCCTCGTCTTTATCTCTGTATGGGGCCTCATTGCCGCAGCCGGGGCGCTACCGATGTGTACGCCGCGCTGGAACAAGCCCTCTGGCAAGCCGGTTTGGTAGGAAAAGTAGAATGTATTACCAGTGGTTGCCAAGACCGTTGCCAACGCGGGCCGAACCTGCTCGTGCAACCCGGCGGCAGGCGCTGGCATCGTCTTACTCCGCACCAGATCAGCGCTCTCGTCGCCTTGCTCAGTGATACCGGTGTATAATGCTAGCGCGCATCGCGTGATGTCTGTAAACCCATCACGCTCGCACGTTCATTCAAACACCATCGGGTTGGCAACACATTCGTGAGAATCGCTGTGCGACAGGCTCTGATTCGACACCGTGCATGGGTCGCCCGCCTTGGGCTGGCGGCTATTTTACTGTTGGCGCTCTATTTCCGTGCCCTCAACTTGTTTGGTTGGGATTCCGGCACCGGCCAGCATCCCGACGAACGGTTCTTTACTTACGTTGCCTCAACGGTTCGTCTACCAAGCGATCTTGGCGAATTCTACGACTCGAGCCGCTCACCGTTCAACCCGCGCAGTTACGAACAGTTTCCGCTCTATGTGTACGGGCCGATTCCTATCATGTTGACCCGTGTCGTGGCGGTGATGCTGACCCCAGCCGATGCACTGCCAGCACAGGTACTCTCTCTGAAGGGGCCGCCGCGCGTCGGTGCCGATCCAACTGCACCGAACGAACGGCGTACCGATTATGGCCCGCCTGTGCCAAATCCTGAACGGAACTGGCCGCGCCTCACGCTCCTGCTGCCATGGCTGAATCCGACAGGCGTCAATCTCACGAGTTATGGCGAGATTGTGAAGGTTGGGCGCGGACTGACGGTGCTGTTCGATCTCGGTAGCGTTCTGCTCGTCTACCTGATTGGGCGCCGGTTGTTTGGCCGGCGCGTTGGGCTGCTCGCTGCGCTGTTTGCCGCGCTGACAGTGATGCATATCCAGCAGAGCCATTTCTTTGTCGATCCGGCTTTTTCGACCTTCTTCTGCTTACTTGCACTCTACTGGACGGTACGAGCAGTGCAAGGTGGCGGCTTTGCGGTGTACGGCGCGCTCGGTCTTAGTATTGGTGCGGCGATGGCCAACCGAATTACGATGGCAACCATCGGCGGCTTGGCGATTGTCGCGGCGCTGATTGCCGCCCAACGCGCGCTGCGCGGGCAACCGTGGCCAGCCGTCTTCGACCGCTTCTTCCACCGCGAGATCTGGCTGCTGATCATGGCCGGTGCCCTCACCATGCTGAGCTTCCGCACCCTTGCCCCCGACGCGTTCATCGGCTCGCGCGCCGATTCGCCGCTGATCGAGGGGCCTTCGATCTTGCATGGCGCTGGCTTCCTTGATGTCCGACTCGACCCGCGTTTTCGCGACAATCTCACCACAGTGCGGGCATTGGTGACGGGCGAATATGATTTTCCGCCGGGCCAGCAATGGGTAGGTCGCCCAGCCTACCTCTTTCCATGGAGCAATATGGTACTGTGGGGGATGGGGCCGCTGTTAGGATTGGCGGCGTGGGGCGGCTGGCTGCTCTTTGCCGCCCGTTATGCCCGGTACGGTTGGCAGTGGGCGCTCCAACCGTCACCTGTCGTTGGCCGGCCATGGCATCCGGCGTGGGTCTTGTGGGCTTGGGTCGCTTTCTACTTCGCGTGGCAGGGTAACCAGTTTGCGATCACGATGCGTTACCTGTTGCCGATCTACGGCGCATTAATCGTGCTGGCGGCATGGGCGCTGATAACGGCAGCACGCTGGGGCCGGCGCTGGTTGTATACCACCTCAACGACGCGACTATCCACCCAAGGACTACAGGCGTGGCGCGCCCGCCTAGGGCGCGGGCTGGCATGGGCGGCCCGGCTGGCGCTGCCAGCGGTACTGATCGCAACTGCGGCTTGGGCCTACGCCTTCTCACGCATCTATACCGTCCCTCACTCGCGGGTGCAAGCGGCCCAATGGCTGGCCGAGCACGCCTCGCCCGGTAGCTATGTGATTTCAGAACGCTGGGATGACCCGTTGCCACTGCAAGCTACGTCGATTGCCGCGTGGAATATTACCTTCTTTGGCATCGACTCATCGCCTTACGCTGAAGATGAGCCGGCTAAGTATTTTGGCAGCGGCGGCGAACCCGGCTTCCTCGATCAGCTTGACCGGGCCGATTACATTACTCTGACCAGCAACCGCGTCTACGATAGCACCTCGCGCTTGCGCATGCGCTACCCGGCGCTGATGCGGTATTACCACAGCCTCTTCACCGGCGAGCTAGGCTTCGAGCTGGCGGCAGAGATCACTTCCTACCCAACGATTCTTGGTATTCGTATTCCCGACTGGATGGCTGAAGAGGCATTTAGCGTCTACGACCACCCGCGAGTGTTGATCTTTCGTAAGACACCGCTGTACAGTCGTGAACGCGCCGAACGCCTCATAACCAACGATGTCGAATGGGGCGAGGTCTACAAGTCGCCGCTGCAGATTGCCGACCGTAACCCAACTGCGCTCCGCTTTTCCGAGAGTGTCTGGCCGCAGTACGCTGCCGGCGGTGAGTGGTGGTCGTGGCTCGGTACCAGTCCCTTCGCGCCGGTGCTGTGGGTACTCTGGCTAGAGGCGCTTGGATTGGCAGTGTTCGCCGTGATCGGGCCGCGTCTGCGCGGGTTGCCCGACCGTGGTTTCACGCTGGCCAAGATCATAGGCCTGTTGCTGGTCGCCTACCTTGCATGGCTGGCCGGTAGCCTGCGCCTTGCCCCCTTTGCGCCGGCCACTCTCTGGACGATCGGGCTGGTGGTGTTGGGGATAGGAGCAGTGGTTGGCTGGCGCGCTCGCGAGTCGCTGCGCCAACTCTGGCAAGAGCGTTTTATGGCGTTGTTCGTCGCTGAATTGCTCTTCATCGGGTTTTTGTTGCTTGGCCTCACCTTGCGCTGGTTCAACCCTGACCTCTGGCATCCGGCGCGCGGCGGTGAAAAGCCGATGGATTTCGCCTATCTCAATGCCGTCTTGCGCAGCGCTGCCTTCCCGCCGCTCGATCCATGGCATGCCGGTGGCTACATGAACTACTACTACTTCGGGTTTGTGCTGGTCGGCGCGTTAATCCATCTCAGCGGAATCGCACCGGCAGTGGGCTATAACCTTGGCGTGGCGACGATCTTTGCCCTCACCGCCTTGGGCGCGTTTGGCATCGTCTATAACCTCCTCGCCGCGCGCGTGCCATCCGCTCGCCGTGAACGAACAGCGCTCGTGGCCGGATCACTAGCTCCCGGCTTGATGCTCCTGCTCGGCAATTTGGCGCAGGCCGGCTGGTTCCTTAGCGGTTATGCCGCCGAGCAAGCCACGAAAGGGCGCTACGAGTGGGCCTTCTGGGACGCAACCCGGATTACGCCGGGTACTATCAACGAGTTTCCTTTCTTTACCTTCCTCTTCGCCGATCTCCATGCCCATATGATCGTTATGCCGCTCAGCCTCGCTGCGCTGGGTCTGGCGCTGGCATGGATGGGCAAGGGTGCGGCGCGGCAGTGGTGGCTGATTGGGCTAATGGGGGTGGTGGCGGGCGCGATCCGGGCCACCAACACGTGGGATTACCCCACCTTCATTGGGTTGGCGGGGTTGCTGCTGGCGTTGGCCACCGGACGGCGCTGGCGGCGGGCGGGACGTGGTTGGCCAGCTACCGTCACAGCGGCGCTGGCTGTGGCGATGACCCCGGCACTGCTCGGTAATCTGTTCTTTGCGCCGTTTATCGCCAACTTCGCCACTGAGTCGAGTGGGATTGACCTCTGGCGTGGGCCGGGCCTGACCCTGCTCGAGACGGTCGTAGCCGCTGAACGCACCACTACCAGCCAACTGCTGCAAATCGGCGGTCATTGGCTGGCAATGTGGTTGGCTATGATCGGGCTGTGGGTATGGCGGCGCGGTATTCATCTGTTGTTCGTCATTGGGCTGCTGGCAGTGCTGCTGGTGGCATGGACGCTCGATTGGCCGGCCATCATCCCGCTCCTCGCCGTGCTGGGGGTGGCTGGTTGGATCGCATGGCAACTGCGCTCGCGCCCGCTGGTCATCGTCGTCCCTGTGCTGTTCGCTTTTAGCGGGATTGGGCTGTGGGCAATGGTTGAGGTGATCGTCGTGCGGGGCGACGTAGGCCGTATGAACACCGTCTTTAAGTTTGGGCTGCATGCGTGGATATTGCTGGCATTGGCGACGGCAACAGCCCTGCCGTGGCTGTGGGCGGCAACGAACCGGCTACCGCGCCAAACGAGCTGGACAGTGCGAGCCTTTGTGGGAGTGCTGCTCGCAGCCGGGTTGGTCTACCCTATCACGGCTACGCCTGCCCGTATCGCCGACCGTTGGGATCCGGCGGCGCCGCGCACACTCGACGGCATGGCCTTCTTTACCAACATCACGGTGGCCCGCGCTGGCGCTCCCTACTCGCTTGATGAAGACGCGGCGGCGATTGATTGGCTGCGTCGCAATGCACGTGGCACGCCGATCATCCTCGAAGCCCACCAACCCTCATACCAGTGGGCTGGTCGGATCGCCACCTTCACCGGCATGCCCACCCTGCTCGGCTGGGAATGGCACCAGATTCAGCAGCGCAACGCGGTCAACGCTAGAGCAGTGATTCATTACCGACAGCAGATCATTGCCACTATCTACAATACGCCTGATCCCGACACCGCATTGGCGGCGCTCCGGCGCTACGGCGTTGAATACATCTATATTGGCGGCGTTGAACGGCAACTCTATCGTGCCGAAGGACTGGCCAAGTTCGCTACGCTGGCCAACCGCGGCGACGCCGATATCGTCTTCCGGCAAGGCGAGAGCGTGATTTACCGGCTGCGCACTCCCGGCCAACCGCGCATGCTCACGAACGACCTGCCGATCCGCCCACCGAGCGCGCGCACCATCCCCGCCCTCGAATTGGTGCAACCGGTGCAAGAGCTGCCGGCAACGGGCCGGTTGGGTTGGAATACGTTGCTGAGCGAACAACAATGGCTGGCAGTCGTGGCATGGCTACTGGTCTGGTATCTGATCGCCGGCCTTGGCGTGCTGCCAGCGTATGCCGCGCTCGGTCGAACCGGGCTGGCGTGGGCACGGCCCGTTGGTTTGATCATGCTTGGTTATGCCATCTGGTTGCCGACGAGTCTGGGGCTCTGGCGTTACGATACGGTGGGTATCATTGGCGGGCTGTCAGTAATGGCCGGGATTACGCTTGCGCTCTGGATGCGCGGTGTGCGGCCTGACCGGGTTGCATGGCGCGCAGTCGTTCCCGGAGAAGTCATCTTTTTGGCCGGTTTTGCGGCGATGACCGTCATTCGCACGCTTAATCCCGATCTGTGGCATCCGATTTGGGGCGGTGAAAAGCCCATGGAGCAAGGATTCCTCAACGCCATCTTGCGCAGCCCGATCATGCCGCCTTACGACCCGTTCTACAGCAACGGCTACATCAACTATTACTATTACGGTCTCTATCTGATGTCGCTGCCGATCAAGCTGCTCGGTCTCGATCCGGCGATCGGCTTCAATCTGGCGCTGGCCACTCTCTTCGGCATGTTGCTGGCTGGTGCGTATGAACTAGGGACGCGGTTGGGTGAGCGGCGACGGTACGGGTTGGTTGCGCTGGCCTTGATCGGGCTGGCCGGCAATCTCACCAGCCTGATCGCAGCGGGATGGTCGCAAGGCGCTAACGGTTTACGTCTGCTGCTCAGCGGTAATGCCGGCCTGCTCGGCGATTGGTTTGTCGGGCCGAGCCGGGTCATTCCGTACACGATCAACGAGTTTCCGCTCTTTAGCTTCCTCTACGCCGATCTGCACCCGCACCTGATCGCATTGCCGCTCTCGCTGTTAGCGATCGCTTGCGCGTGGCAATTGATCTTTGGCAAAGGGCGCACGATCTGGGCGCTGAGTGCGCTGACCCTCGGCACACTGGCCGTCACCAACTCGTGGGATTTCCCAACCTACGGGTTGCTGGTTGGGATCACCATCATTGCCGGCGCAGTGCGGCGTGCTGGTTGGCGCTGGCCGGTGATCACGTTGGCTGCGGCGAAAGCGATTGGGCTAGGGATCGGATCACTCGCGCTCTTTGCTCCCTTCTTCGACCGCTATTGGCCGATGGTGGGTGGGATCGGGCTGGTAACAAGCCACGTCACCCTGCCACTCGACTACATCTTGCTCTATGGTCTGCCGCTAACCATCGTCATACCGGTGATCCTTGGCGCGGCGTTGCAACGCTGGCGCCGGCATCTGCCGGCACAGTCGTGGACACTGCTGCTGAGCGGAACTGGCATCGTGCTCATCGTCAGCGCGGCGCTGCCTGAATGGGCACTGCGGATCAGCCTATTGGCGCTGCTGGCAATGACTACCTTGCTACTGGCACGGCGGGCTGCCGGCGCACCGGCATGGTACGCGCTGCTGCTGGCATGGCTAGCATGGGCCATCTCGCTCGGTGTCGAAGTGGTCTATATCCGTGATCATCTCGATGGCAGCGACTGGTACCGGATGAACACCGTCTTTAAGTTCGGCTTGCACGTTTGGGTGCTGCTGGGGCTAGCCGCTGCCGGTCTCTTGCCACGCATGCTCGTGTGGCTTAATCATCGCGGCGGCCAACCAGCAACCGCCGCAGCGCTCGCCGTTATTGCCATTCCCGCATTGATCGCAGCTAGCTACGTGCCGGTCGCCGTGCCTTCGCGGCTCGTGACCCGCTTCCCGATAGAAACCGGCCCTACGCTCGATGGTATGGCGTTTATGGAACAGGCCAGCTTCACCTATGACTGCAACGCATTTGGTGGATGTGCGCCGGGTACGACGATGGTACACGTCGATCTGCGTGGCGACGCGGCGGCAATTCGCTGGCTTAACCAGCAGATCAACGGTACGCCGATCGTCGCCCAATCGAGCCTCTGGTTTTACCGCGCCTACGGCATTCGTGTCGCGGCGGCCACCGGCTTGCCTACTGTCATCAGTGCCCTCCACGCCGATGAGCAGCGCGATCCGGTGGTAACCAGACGGCGCGTGCGCGATATTGAGACCTTCTTTACCACCAACGATCCCGAAACGGCGTTGCGGATTTTGGCTCGCTACAATGTCGATTATGTCTATATCGGCAGTGTCGAGCGCGCCTTCTACCCACAGGGTATGGAAAAGTTCACCGTCTTGCGCGACCGCTACCTGCGTCCGGTCTACGAGCAAGATGGCGTTGCGATCTATCAAGTGCGGCCCTTGCCTGACAGCTACCGGCTGTTGCGCGCGGAAATGCCGGCGGCGGCCCAACCGCCGCCACCACCACCTAACGAACCAGCGGTCGATCTGTCCGAGCTTGAGGTCGCCGTCGCTGCGCAACCTACCAACGCGCCGCTAGCCTTTGGGCTGGCCGAAGCCTATCGCAAACAGGGACGATTGTTCGAGGCGGCTCAAATCTTAGCTACTGCAGCGGCTGCGAATCCCGATGATGTCGGGCTGCATCACCTATGGGGTGATATTTTGGCCGATGCCGGTCGGTATGATGAAGCGGAGCAGGCGTACCTTGCTGCGGCCCGGGCTAGCCCAACGGCAGGTAACTATAACAAACTCGCGACGGCGTTGATCGACTGGGGAAGACTTGATAAGGCCGAGCTTGCGTTAGGCCAAGCGATGAGTATTGACCCGGCGTTGCCTGATCCTTATTTCCAATTGGCCCGTGTCTTTTTGTTGCGTAACCAGACCACACTCGCCAAAGACGCCTTACAGCGCTACCTGCAGCTTGCCCCTGACGGGCCGTGGGCCGGAGAAGCACAGCGCATGCTGGCGAACCTGAACGGAGGGCAACCATGAGCGCGGTTGCCGGCGAAGTCTTGATCTGGTGGGTGATTGGTCTTATCTTCGGGCTGGCGGGCTGGCCGGCAACTGCGCGCCTTTTCGGCCATCTGCCGGGAGCCGGTGCTGCCTTTGCTCGCCCGCTGGGGTTGCTGTTCACCGGCTTTCTAGCATGGCTGTTAGCAATGTTAGGACTCGGCCGTTTTGAAGCACCGCTGATCGTCATCTGTCTGGCGATCATTGCCGGCAGCGGCTGGCTCTGGCTTTGGCGCAGCGAGCAACGACGGCTGCCGCCACTTGGCCCAACGCTGGCCGGCGAAGCGATCTTTCTGACCACCTTGCTCGGCGTGGTCTGGCTGCGTGCCCACGACCCCACCCCGTGGGGCACCGAACGCCCCATGGACTTCGCTTTCTTCAACGCGATCCAGCGCAGCGGCTTCTTCCCGCCCAACGACCCGTGGTTATCCGGCTACAGTATCAACTACTACTACTTCGGCTACTTGCTCATGGCCATCCCGGCTATGCTCAGCGGCTTGCCGCCGGCAACTGCCTACAACCTCGCGTTAGCGCTGCTGGCCGCGATGACCGCACAAGGCGCGTTTGGTGTGATCAACGCCCTGCTCGGCTTGTTGCATCGCCCGCCGCCAGCCTTGATCCGCAGTGCGCTGGGTGTGCTCGGCGCTGCGATTATTTTGTTAGCCGGCAATCAATCTGGCGCGATCCAAGTGATCGTTGGCGATGAACGGGCGGTAGTGCTCGATGACCGTCAGCTCCTTGCTGCACTCGGGCAGGCCCTGCGTGGCGAGACCTTCATCACCTTACCCTACCCGGCCCAAACCGCAACTTACGATTTTGGCACGGTTGACGGATGGCGGCGGGCTGATACATGGAACGACTTCAACTGGTGGTGGCCATCGCGCTCGCTCTGGGACAGCTATCGCGTCGCTGGGGATCCGCCGCGCAGCGAGCGGCGTTACACTATCACCGAATTCCCCTTCTTCAGCTTTCGCCTCGGCGACATGCACCCGCACGTGATGGCGCTGCCCTTCGCGACACTGGCGATAGGGTTGGCGCTAGCGGTAGCGGCGCAGAGTAGCGGAGCTTCCCTGCTTATCAATGGTGCGCTATTCCCTGCCGGACGATCTGGCTGGCTGTTGCGCGCTTTGCACGGGGTGATCCTCGGTAGCTTGTATGCGATCAACAGTTGGGATCTGCCCACCTATCTGCTGCTCTACTGGGGCGGGTTGGCGCTGGCTTGCCGGCGCGACGGTGCTGCGTTTCCATGGCGGGCATGGCTGCGCGAAGCGGTGATTGTGGCGGTGCTGGCTTTTGCCCTCTTTCTGCCGTTTCACCTCACCTTTCGCTCGCCGGTAGGTGGGGCGACGCCGTGGATTGACCTGCCAATTCTTAGTCGGCTAACTAGTATCATTGGTATCTACCTCGGCGAACGCAGCGGCTGGCACGAGTTTATGATCATCTTCGGCCTGATGGCGCTACCGATCATCGCCGGCAGCTATCTTTACCGCTCACCAGAGAACGAATCGTTAGCCGGCTTAGCAATGCCGCGCTGGGTGCTGTGGCTGCCGCTCATCCTCCTCACTGTTGGTCTGCTGATTAATTTTCCGTTGCTGGCGCTGGCCGGTATCACGTTGTGGGCAAGCTGGCAGGCACTCAATGCCGCCGAACCCGGTTTCCGCTTCGGGTTGCTGCTCGTGGCGTTGGGTAGCGCCATCTTGTTTGGGGTTGAGATCGTCTACATCCGTGACGTGTTCGAGGGGCTTTCCTCCCGAATGAATACCGTCTTTAAGTTTTACTATCAGGTCTGGCTGATCTGGGGCGGGCTGGCCCCAGTCGGGCTGTGGTGGGTATGGGCGCAGGCGACGGGTTGGCGGCGGCTAGCGGCGAGCCTGATCAGTGCCGGCACAGCTCTCTTGCTGGCCGGCGCGCTAGTGTACCCCTTCATCGTCACCCGTGACATCAGCCGCGGGCCGTTGCGCGGCCTCAATGGCTATACCCCCCGCGAGCAAACCGCCGCCGGCTTAGCCTCGCTGGCGTGGTTGCGCTATAACGTACCGGCGGGCAGCGTGGTACTTGAAGCAGCGGCGGTAGAGAATGACGCCGCAGTTGTGGCCGGCAGCGAACCACCGCGTTGTGGCGGCTCGTACAACTGGCAAGGCTTCGGCGGGGTGGCGGCAGCGAGCGGGCATGCCACTGTGCTGGGTTGGGTGGGCCACGAAATGCAGTGGCGCGGCGGCGACCCGGCAGCGCTGGCCGAACTCGGCCCGCGTTGTGTGGCCGTTGATGCAATCTACCGCAGCGGTGATCGAGATCGAATCCGAGCCTTAGTCGATAAATACGGGATCGACTACATTTATGTTGGTGCGCTTGAACGTGAACAATACCCGCCAGAACGGCTAGCTGCGCTCGCACAGATCGGTGAGGTTGTTTTTGCTCAAGACGAAGTGGTGATCTATCGGGTAAGGCGATAGCATCCCTCACTCTCGCTCGCGCCTCTGTACCGGTAACGTAAGGCCGAGCGATGAATCGCATCGCTACAGCACACACTCGCCATACGCAGAACGACCGCCCGGTCGTCCCGTTGCGCGAGCTTGGTTGCTTGAAATACATCGTGAAGATAGTTCAACCCGATACAATTCTCTTAACCATCAAACTAAGGGTATACTACCATTGTAGTCAGTGTCACAGCTAGAGGAGCCCTATGTCATCAGCAACCGATTACGACGTGATAGTGGTGGGTGGCGGCCATAATGGCCTCACCTGCGCCGGCTATCTCGCCAAAGCGGGGAAGCGCGTGCTCGTGCTCGAACGGCGGCCTATCGTCGGCGGCGCCGTCTGCACTGAAGAGGTCATCCCCGGCTACAAGATCGATGTCGGCTCGTCGGCCCACATCATGATCCATCTCACTCCGATCGTGCGCGACCTCGAACTCGAACGGCACGGCCTCGAGTACATCGACATGGATCCATACGCCTTCTACCCCTTGCCCGACGGGAGCGGTGCGATCTACTTCTACCGCGATGTCGAGCGCACTTGCCAGAGTATTGCCACCGTTAGCCCGCGCGACGCCGAAGCTTACCGGCGCTTCCTCGACTTCTGGACGCCGCTGAACGAGGCGGTGTTCGATGTCTTCCTCAATCCGCCCTCGGTGACGCGCCTGTTCGGCAAGGTGGCGTCGAGCATTCCGCGTTTGCCCAAGGCCGAGCAGCAGGTGCTAGAAGTGACTCGCCGTCTCTTCACCAGCTATGCGCAGTTGATCGAAGAGACCTTTGAGAGCGAGGCAATGCGAGCCGCGATGACGTGGCTCGCTGCTCAGAGTGGGCCACCACCAGACGAGATCGGGGCTGGTGACTTCTTTGGCTGGCATGCGATGCTGCACTACAGTGGCGCCAAGCACCCACGTGGCGGGTCGGGCATGTTGACCCAAGCCATGGCCCGCTCGCTCAAGGCGATGGGCGGCGAGGTTGTGCTCGACGCGCCCGTGCGCCGGATTATCGTTCAGAATGGTCGTGTGCAAGGTGTTGAGACTGAAGACGGCCAGCGTTACTCGGCCCCGATTGTGGTCTCGAATGCGCACGTGCTGACCACCTTCCTGCAACTGGTTGGCCCCGATCACCTCAGCGCCGATCTGGCGCGCCGGCTCAACCACATTCGGATTGGCAACGGCTTCGGTATGACGGTGCGCTGCGCTGCCGAGGAGCTGCCTGACTACACTGCGGCTCGCAGTTATGGCCGCCCGCACGAGAGTCACCACGGCTTGCAATTACTTAGCCCCAGCATGAACTACGTCCGCCGCGCTTACGAAGACTATCTGCGCGGTCAGCCAAGCCGTGATCCGGCAGTGATCGCGATGACTTTCTCGGCGATTGATCCTGATGTTGCTCCACCCGGCAAGCACACGGTCTTTCTCTGGTCGCAGTATTTCCCCTACCAGCTCAGCGATGGTCGAAACTGGGACGACATCCGCGAAGCGGTCGCCGACTCGATCCTCGAAGTGCTCTACCGCTATGCGCCCAACATGCGCGGTAAGATCATTGACCGCTTCATTCAAAGCCCACTCGACCTTGAGCGGCGGATCGGGCTGCTACGCGGGAATGTGATGCACGTCGAGATGAGTTTTGACCAGATGTTTTTCTTCCGCCCTCTACCAGAGCTGGCCGGTTACCGCACGCCGATCCGCGGTCTCTACCTCACCGGCGCGAGTACCCACCCCGGCGGCGGTGTCTTCGGTGCCAGTGGCTACAACACGGCCCGCGTCGTGTTGGCCGATACTAGTGCTCGGCGCTGGGGGCCAATCGTATTAGGCGCAGGAGCGCTTGCCGCCGGTGCGGTGCTCGCCGGACGCAGGCTGTTGCGCCCATAATTGAACCGCAGCGAACGTAGAGGGGGCAGGGGGGAGCGTACCCTCTGCCCCCTCTGCGCCCCTGCGGTACTACTACCCGCTACCTGCGCGTTTGCCGGCCCCACCAACTGCCGGCACGCTCAGCCAAATCGCTACCGAGCCAGCGATCGAGCAACACTAGTGGCGTCTTGGCTAAGCGGGGCCGCCAGCCGGCCAGCGTCAACGTATATGCTGCATAGCGCAGCGCCGTGCGTAACGAACCGTTGCGCGCTTCGAGGTTGGTCATCGCCGCGTAAATATCGGCCAACACCTCCCGCCGCGCCGGCGATAACTCTGGCATCACGGTAAAACTCTGCTCGGCGATCTGCAACCACTCGCGATAAAAACCGGCAAACTGCGTCACCGTCTTCGAGGCGGCATGCAGCCGGTAGGTCGCCACCACGGTAGACGTGGGTTGAAACGGGCCGAGTTGGGCCAGCCGCACCCAATACGCGGTATCGAGGGCGTACCGCATGCGTACATCGAGCGGGCCGGTTAAGCCTACCGCTGTCCGGCGCAGAAAGACGGTAGGCTGCATAGGAATGAGCAATCGAAGCAGAGCGAGTGGATGATACGGGCGGGCCGCGATAGTGTACAACGGCTGGCCCTGCGCATCGGTATAGCGCGCGTCGGCATAGACGGCAACCGCCGCCGGATGAGCTTGCAACGCCGCCACCTGCGTGGCAATCGCTCCCGGTAGGTAGGTATCGTCGCTATTGAGCCATGCCAACACCGATCCGCGCGCTCGTGCCCAACCTCGGTTAATCGCGTCAGCTTGGCCAGCATCGTTGCCCACCACCAGTTGCACTCGCTCATCACCGGCAAACGCGCGCAACACCTTCGGCGTCTCATCACTGCTGCCGCCGTCAATCACCCATATTTCGAGGTTAGGGTAGTCTTGCGTCAGAATGCTGTTGAGCGTTTCCCCGATATAGCGCCCTTGGTTGAGTGACGGCACGACAATGCTCACGAGTGGCTGTGCCGGATCGCGGATCGGTGGTGGTGGAAGGTCAGCGGTGAGGTGGGCATACGCTACCCACGTTGGATATTCAGCGGCAAGCGGGTTCATTGGTTTTTAACCTAGAATATGGGCAGAGCGTTGATTCTCGTTGGCAAACGTCTCGTTCCCTGAACACATATCTGCCCAGCGCGTGAGATCACCGGCTGCGCTATTTTTTTCTCTTGTTCTGAGAGAGCGGCACTTAGGTGAAGACGAACTACATGTCGCCTCTCAGAGCCTCGCCACTCATGAAATTCGCCTTTCACCTCATTGAACATCTTTGATGCTTGCTGATGCTGCTGGCCTCTGCTACTATAGCAATTACATTTCATTGCGCCTTGTTTGACATATTGCACAACTGCTATGATCGTACCACACCCGTCATCAGCGTTGATTGGATTGCGTCTACTCGCCGACGAAACTCGCTGGAAGCTCATCACTGCTCTGCGTGACAGTGACTGGCAAGTCGCGGAGTTAGTGACGGCAACCGGCTTGGCCCAAAATCTGGTTTCGTACCACCTGAATATGCTGCGGCAAGCTGGGTTAGTCAACGCCCACCGCAGTGACGCTGACGGGCGGGTCATCTATTACAGCTTGCACCTCGCCGCACTAGAGGCATTGCTCGCGCAAGTTGGCCATGAATTGGCCCTGCCGGAACCAACCGTGCCGCCGTTGCCGCCCGTCACCGTCGCATTCTTGTGTCGCGCCAACAGTGCCCGCTCACAGATGGCCGAAGGCTGGTTACGCGCACTGAGTGGCGGGCAAGTAGGGGTGTTGAGTGCCGGCACTCACCCGCAACCAATCCATCGACTGGCCATTGCCGTCATGGCTAAAGCTGGTGCGCCAATCGATCAGCAGGTAGCCAAACCGATTGACGCTATCCTTGATCAAAAACCGCAAGTGATCGTGACTGTGTGCGATATTGCTCGCGAGGAGTGTCCAGTGTGGCCCGAGTCGGCACGTCATATTCATTGGAGCATTCCTGATCCGGTGGCTGTAACCGGTACCAATGAGGAGCAATACGCTGCGTTTGTCGCCGTGCGTGACGAGCTGCGCGAGCGAGTGCGTGGGTTGTTGGCGCTGTTACCAAGGTGGTTCAACGTGCAGTGACGCGCAAACATTACCTTACCGATCGCCATCGGCTGCCAAATAGTCGGCCCGCGGCGGGCTAAAGGTGTCGATCGCCAATGTCTCTTCCAGCGTCCAAACCGCATGCGGCGTACCGCCGGGAATAGCAACCGAACTGCCGGCAGCGGCTTCGATCAGCTCGTCGCCAAGCTGAAAGCGCAAACGACCACTAACAATATAGGCGACCTGATCTTCAGGATGGCTGTGCAACGGCACATGGCTGCCTTCCGTCAGTCGTACTTCCATCTGATACATTCGATCAGTCAACGCAATCCGGCGGCGAAACACGCCGGGAAACAATTCGATCCATGGCCGTTCGGACATAGGGCCTCCTGTGTTAGGGATGATCGCGCCGATTCTGCCGTGATGATACCAAAAAAATCATCGCGCCGCACGGCGCGATGAGGCGATCTCGATCACATGACGATGATGGGAGCCGCATGACTGTGCGGCTCGACGGAGGTATATTACGCGGTGGTTTGGTAGGTCGCCAACACGGCGCCGGCTTCAACCGTCGCCCCGACTTCGACCCGCACCTCGCCGATCGTGCCGCTGTGAGGGGCGGTAATCTCGTTCTCCATCTTCATCGCTTCCACGATGAACAACACTTGGCCGGCTTCAACCTGCTGTCCATGGGCCACCCGCACCGCCACCACCCGACCTTGAATGGGGCTGATCACGCCATCAACCGGCGCGGCCAGCGCCGTCTTCTTCGGCGCCACGCGGCGCGGCGCAGGGCCGCGCACCGCCGCCGGCTGGGGCGGGACAAGGCTCATACCATCGCCGAACACGGCCACGCCAAACCGCCGCCCGTTCACTTCCACCGTAAACCGGCGCGGTTCCGGGGTCGGCTCTGCCGGGGCTGGCGTGGCCGCCGGCGGCATCAGCTCGGCTGTGCGGGTGAGCAGCTCTGGGTGGCGCGGAATGAAGTTGACCGTTGCCGCGCCAGCCACAAAGACCGGGTGTTCGAGGGCAGCAAGGTGGAAGGGGATGATTGTGGTGACGCCTTCGATGCGGTACTCGGCCAACGCCCGCCGCATGCGCGCAATCGCCTCCTTACGGTCGGCCCCCCACGTAATCACCTTCGCCAATAGCGAATCGTAATGCGATGGCACAGTGTAATTGGCCCGCACCCCGCTGTCTACCCGCACCCCCAACCCCACCGGCTCGCGGTATTCACCGATCGCGCCCAACGCCGGGCGGAAGTTGTGCAGCGGATCTTCGGCGTTGATCCGGCATTCAATCGCGTGCCCACGCGGCACGAGGTCTTCCTGCTTCAGCCAGAGTTTTTCCCCTTGAGCAATGCGGATTTGGGCCGCTACCAGATCGACGCCGTAGACCATCTCGGTCACGGTGTGCTCGACCTGAATACGAGTATTCATTTCCAGAAAGTAGTACCGCCCGTCTTGATAGAGAAATTCAAGCGTACCGGCGCTGACATAGCCGACCGCTTTGGCCAGACGGACTGCCGCTGCCCCCATCTCGGCGCGCAGCTCAGGGGTGAGCGCCGGCGAAGGGCATTCCTCGATGAGCTTTTGATGGCGGCGCTGCACCGAGCAGTCGCGCTCGCCGAGCGCTACCGCATTGCCGTAGCCATCGGCCAGCACCTGTATCTCGATGTGACGCGGATCATCGAGATACTTTTCGACGTAGAGTTCGCCGTTCTTGAAGGCGACCTCCGCTTCGCGGCGGGCCGCAGCAAACGCCTCCGCCACCTCTTCCGGCGAGCGCACCACTCGCAAGCCGCGCCCACCGCCGCCGCCGACCGCCTTAATCGCGATCGGGTAGCCAAACTCCTTCCCCAACCGCTTCACTTCAGCCGCATCGGCCACCGGCTCAAGCACGCCGGGCACCAGCGGCACACCTGCCGCCGTTGCTTCTCGACGGGCCGCTGTCTTTCCCCCCATCCGCTCCATCACTTCTGCTGGTGGACCAATAAAGACTAAGCCGGCAGCAGTGACTGCGCGCACAAAGTTGGGGTTTTCAGCCAGAAAGCCATAACCGGGATGGATCGCCTCGGCGCCGGTGGCTTTGGCGGCGCGAATAATCGCTTCGATGTTCAGATAGCTCTCCGCCGGCGATGGTGGGCCAATCAGATAAGCATCGTCGGCATAAGCCACATGGGGCGCATCACGGTCGGCCTCTGAATAGACAGCCACGCAGCGCAGACCCAATTCGCGGCAGGCGCGCATCACGCGCAAAGCAATCTCGCCGCGGTTCGCAACTAGTACTGTACGAAACATTGCAGCCGCTCCTCAATGCTGCTTGCGCCGCTTCAACGCTGTGCGGCACGGGTGCCAATTGTAGCATAGCGCGCCGTGTTACAGAGATGGCATCAGCCGGCCTAGCACCTGTTCGGCAGCGAAAGCAGTCCGCAGCAGCAGCGGTTCGTTCCACGGGCGAGCTACCAGTTGCGCCGCGCGCGGCAAGCCGTCGTCACCCATACCTGCCGGTAAGCTCAGTGCCGGCCAACCAAGGAAATTCCACGGCCCGGTGAATGAGGTCGGCGTCGGCACCCCTAACGCCGGCGCCGGGCCGGGTACGACCGGTGTTATCAAGAGATCGATCTCGGCTAAACGGGCCGCTACTCGTCGTCGTAACGCTGCCCGTGCCTGCTGCACCCGCGTCACGTCAGCCGGTGAATAGATGAATGCCGCCAAAATACGCTGGCGCATAAATTCACCGTACTCGTCGAGCCGGGTGCGCAACCACGGCAGATGCAGTGCAGCGGCTTCCATTGCCAGCAATGCCTGATTCAGCAACCGTAGTTCTTCGAGTTCAGGCACTTCAATGGGCGTCACAGTCGCCCCCTGTCCGGCTAACGCATCGGCGGTGCGCTGCATTGCCGCCAGCTCGGCGGGGCCGGCCATCGTCTGCCCGCTGCCATCAGCGGTTACCAGACCCACGCGCAAGTTGCGTACCCCGGCTACCAAACCGCCACCGGTAAAGTCGGGCGCTGGCCGCAAGGTGCGCGGATCGCGTTGGTCTGGTCCAGCGATAACACTGAGCAGTAATGCTGCGTCGGCTACTGTGCGCGCCAGCGGCCCAGCATGATCGAGCGACCACGAGAGGGTAAAGCCGCCGGCCAGACTCACCCGGCCATAGGTGGGTTTGAGTCCAACGATCCCGCAGTGGGCTGCCGGAATGCGGATCGAGCCGCCGGTGTCAGTACCGATTGCCGCAAATGCCATACCGGTGGTTGTTGCCACTGCACTGCCACTACTGCTGCCGCCACTGTCATGCTGGCGGTTGTAAGGGTTGGCGGTTGGGCCGTAGTGTGCATTGTTCGAGCCGGGTGAGTAGGCGAACTCTGACATACGTGTTTTGCCGATAATGATCGCGCCAGCGGCGCGGAGCCGTTCAACGACGGTTGCGTCGGTCGCCGCCATCACACCGGCGCGAATCCGCGAACCTGCCGCAGTTGGGTAGCCGGCTACGTCGAACAGATCCTTCACCGCTACTGGTACGCCGTGCAGCGGGCTGCGCACCTTGCCCGCCGCCAGTTCGGCGTCGGCGGCGCGGGCATCGGCCAGCGCGCTCTCGGCCATCACGATCTGGAAGGCGTTCAACTCAGCATCATGATCGGCAATCTGCTCCAACACCTGCTCGGCTAGCTCCACCGCCGAGATTGTCCGCCGTTGCAATTGGTTCGCAATACCGAGGATGGTCGTCGGATCATCACTCGCCGGCAGGCCGCCGTTCGGTGGGCTGGCCGCTGGCGGCAGACTGGCCGCGTCGAGCATGTCAGGTAGTTGTTCGTGGTCAACTGCATCGAGCAGACGTTCGACGTCAGGCCAACGGCTGAGGAATCCCTTTTCGATGATACCGGCAAAATCGGCGTCGGTAGCCGGAATGCCGATAGCACGCAATGCAGCCCGCAACCGGTCGATGATGGTGGCATTAGACATGAGATGCTCCCGTTGTGATCAATTGAAGATTTCTCGTGCTGCTCGCTGTCCGCTATCGATCGCGCCATGCACCGTCTGGGGATTGCTGTCGTAGGCGGTGGCTTCGCCGGCGAAATGCAGATTGCCTTCCGCCGCAGCCAACACTGGTCGCGCCCACGCCATCCCCGGCGGCAGATGGGCATACCCGCCGCGTGCGTATGCGTCGGCGGCCCAGCGGTAGCGCCTGAATCCTACGCAGTGGGTCGCTACATCGTCGCGGCCCAGCAACTGGCCCAGTTCTGCCAAACCGATCTCGCGTACCGTCGCATCCGGCAACCGGTCGAGTACTGCTGCGCGTTCGGCAGTGACGTAGCAACAGAGTAACGGCGCAGCCAAATCGGGATGGGCTGGCGTCCACCAGCGAGCAAACAAGCCATTGTGGGCGGCGTAGGCAAAGCCTTCGTCCCAGAGCGGCGCATCGAACCAGAAGAAGTGTTTGGTTGCCGGGCGCGTGCGAAAGGCGGCAATTGCTGCCTGTTTGCCAGCCGAGAGCGGCGGGTCGAAACGGATCATCCCGGCGGCCAGCACTGCCACCGGTACGGTGATAATACAGTGCCTCGCCACTAACGGGCCAGCAGTCGTATGAACTGTCACGCGGTCGCCGTGATCGGTAATTGCCTGCACTGGCCTGCCGAGGTGCAGATCGAGGCCACGAGCAAGCCATGCCAAGAGGGTATCGTACCGCGCGCGCAGCCGGAACTCGCGCGGCCCGGCTCGATCCACCCGCTGCTCACGGGCCAGATCGAGGCAACTGAGCAGCTCGACTTCAGCGCAGCAGGTCTGAGCCAGCACCACATCGGCGATGCTCAGCGCCATCGGTGTGAATCCGTGTTGGCGCAGCTCATCAGCGAGTGAACAATCGGCGGCATCATCAGGGTACCGCTGCGCGAGTAAGTTCCATACTGCACGTGCCTGCTCAATCGCTCGTCGAGCTGGATCATCTGGCGACAGCTCACTGATCAATCGAGCCGGTCTCCCCCAGCGCAAGCCGTTATACCGATCAACCTCGTCGAGCGTCAATCCAGCCTTCTCTGCCAGATCGACCGTGCTCGTCTGCGCGCCGTGGATCAGCTCGGCCCCCAACTCAATCGGGTACCACCCGCAACTGCGCTCCGTCCAGATCCGCCCACCAATCCGAGGCCGCGCCTCGATCACAATTACCTGCGCACCGACGTCGTGCAGCATACGAGCAGCAGCCAATCCCGCTGCCCCGGCTCCAATCACCGCGACATCGTACTCAGTCTCCGTTGTGTCAGCCATGCGCTCGCCCTTCATTCCTCGTCTGAGTTCCGTCCTTTGTTATGTATCAGCGTGCGAAACAATACCCAAGCTATTCCTGCCTCGCCTTCGCCCACTCAAATCCCGATCGAGACATACTTAATGTCGAGATACTCATCAATCCCGGTCGGCCCACCCTCGCGCCCGATCCCACTCTGCTTGACACCGCCAAACGGTGCTTGGGCGGTTGAGGGAATCGGATCATTGATACCGATAATCCCATATTCCAACCCTTCGGCCAGCCGCCAAACCCGACCCACATCGCGGGTGAAAGCGTAGGCGGCCAATCCGTAGGGAGTGTCGTTGGCCATGCGAATGACCTCAGCCTCATCATCGAACGGTATTAACGGCGCAACGGGGCCAAACGTTTCTTCACGGGCCACAAGCATATCACTGCGCGCATCCAGCAGCACTGTCGGCAACCAGAAATTGCCGCCGAGCGGGGCTGGGCCGCCCCCAACCACTACCTTCGCTCCGGCCGTAAGCGCATCACGCACGTGGCGCTCAACCTTCTGCCGGGCCTGTTCATCGATCAGCGGGCCAATCTGCACCCCGGGCTGTAAGCCGTCGCCAACGGTCAACCGCGCTACTTCGGCAGCAAATCGTTCGGCGAAATCGGCGTAGATTGAGCGTTGCACAAAGATCCGATTCGCGCAGACGCAGGTCTGGCCGGCGTTACGAAACTTCGAGGCGATCGCGCCACGCACCGCTGCATCGAGATCAGCATCGGCGAAGACGATAAACGGCGCATTGCCACCCAATTCTAGCGACACCCGCTTGAGCGTATCCGCCGACCGCCGCATCAGCTCCTTGCCGACTTCGGTGCTACCGGTAAAGCTAATCTTGCGCACGCGAGTGTCGGCGAAGATCGTATCAGCAAACGGACGCGGGTCTTGACATGTGATGATATTGACCACACCGGGAGGCGCGCCGGCCTCGGTAAAGAGCTGGCCGAGCGCCAGCGCCGAGAGCGGCGTCTGCTCAGCAGGCTTGGCGATCACCGTGCAGCCGGCAGCAAGGGCCGGCCCCAACTTGCGGGTAATCATTGCGCTGGGGAAGTTCCACGGCGTAATCATCGCCACCACCCCCACCGGCTGGCGTAGCACCAGAATCCGTTTGGCATTGGTCGAAGCAGGGATCGTCATCCCGTAGATCCGCTCGGCTTCGCCGGCAAACCAACTGAGAAAACTCGCCGCATACGCGATCTCACCTCGCGCCTCAGCCAGTGGCTTGCCTTGTTCGAGGGTCATAATCGTCGCCAGCTCCTGCTGCCGTTCGAGCATCAACCCCGCCACCCGGCGCAGCAGCGCTGCTCGTTCACCAGCCGGCGTCGCTGCCCATCCCGGTTGGGCGGCCACTGCCGCTGCAATGGCTGCTCTTGTCTCGGCCACGCCAGCATCGGGCACATACCCCAACACGGTAGCGTTGGCCGGGTTTATCACGGCAAAGGTTGCTCCATTCTCCGCCTCACGCCACTCGCCGTTAATGAGCAAGCGTAAAGGCAACGTCGCCAAGATTCCTTCTGCCATCACTGACATGATGCGCTCCTTTCACAACCAAACCAACCGCGAAGGCGCAAAGGGTAATAAACGCAAAAGGTGCAAAGGCACCAAGAGACGCAAGGTTGGGTAATATTTAGCATACCCGTTGCCTAAAACGAACACCATGTTATGTCTGAACCTTCTATGGAATTAGCTTACACTTGGTACCATACTACCCATTGATTAGAACAAATCCCATATCGTGTCTGAACCTTCTGTGAAATTAGCTTATACTTGTACCACCGTTGCGTTCTCTGCGCGCTTTGTGCCTTGGCGTTTCCCCCGTTGCGTTCTCTGCCGGCAAGAAGCGATATACTATACAGTAATCAGCCGATACAAGACGAGCGATCCATGATGAGTCAGCCCCATCCCTTCTATTCCATATACCGCCACGGCTTTGCCCGCCTAGCTGTTGCCATCCCGACGGTACAGATCGCCGAGCCAACAGTAAATGCAGAGCGCACCATTGCCTTGGCCCATCGGGCCGCTGCTGAAGGAGCGGTATTAGCCCTCTTCCCCGAACTCGGCATTTCGGCCTACAGCAACGACGATCTCTTCCACCAAACTACGTTGCTTGACGCCGTTGAGCAGGCGGTGGCCGCGATAGTTCACGCTTCGCGCGAGATAAATGCGCTTCTCCTCGTAGGTGCGCCACTGCGGCACGAGGCTCGTCTCTTTAACTGTGCAATTGCCATCTGTAGCGGCCAAATCGTAGGAGTAACCCCAAAGAGTTATTTACCTAATTATCGCGAATTTTACGAAAAACGCCACTTCGCCGCCGCTCGCGACGCGATCGGCGACACCATCCGCGTCGCCGGCCAGACCGTACCTTTCGGCACTGATCTCATCTACGAAGCGCCGGCAATTCCCGGTTTTGCCGTACATGTCGAAATCTGTGAAGATCTGTGGACACCACTGCCGCCGAGTACGTTCGCTGCGCTAGCCGGTGCGACCGTGCTCTGCAACCTGTCGGCTTCGAACATCACGATTGGCAAGGCCGACTACCGGCGGGCATTATGCCTAAGCCAATCAGCCCGTACCATTGCTGCGTATCTCTATTCGGCAGCAGGCTTAGGTGAAAGCACAACCGATCTCGCGTGGGACGGTCACGCCCTGATTTGTGAAAACGGTGAACTCTTGACCGAATCGCAGCGTTTTCGCGACGACGAGCAGATCATCTTCGCCGACGTTGATCTAGAGCGATTGCATCAAGATCGCATGCGCCAAACCAGCTTCAGTGACAGTATTGGCGATTACCGCGAACGATTGCGTCACATGCGCAAGCTTGCGCTGCCGATCACCCCGCCGGTTGTGACCGATCTGCGTCGCGAGGTCGCACGGTTTCCGTATGTACCGAACGACCCGGCCACCCGCGACGAGCGTTGCTACGAAGCGTACAACATTCAGGTGCATGGTCTCATCCAGCGTATGCGCAGTGCTAAGGTCGAAAAGGTCGTGATCGGTGTGTCGGGTGGCCTTGATAGCACGCAGGCTCTGATTGTGGCCGCGCGCGCTATGGATCGACTTGGCCTGCCACGCCAGAACGTCTTGGCCTACACCATGCCCGGCTTCGCCACCAGCAGCCGAACCCGGGCGAATGCCCACGCCCTTATGGCCGCGCTTGGCGTCAGTGCTCACGAGATTGACATCCGGCCCTCGGCCTTGCAAATGCTGCGCGACCTTGGCCACCCTGCCGGTGAAGGCGCGCCGGTGTACGACGTCACCTTCGAGAACGTACAAGCCGGTGAACGTACCTCGCACCTTTTCCGGCTGGCCAACTACCACAACGCAATCGTTGTTGGCACCGGCGACCTGAGCGAATTGGCGCTCGGCTGGTGTACTTACGGCGTCGGTGACCAGATGGCGCACTACAACGTCAACGCCTCGGTGCCAAAAACCCTGATCCAGCACCTGATCCGCTATGTCATTCGCAGCGGTGAATTGGGTGAGGAAGCGAATCGCGTGCTGACCGATATTCTCGCCACCGAAATCTCGCCCGAACTAGTGCCGGCGACGGCCAACAGCGACGACAAACCGGCCCAGCGCACCGAGGCGATCATCGGGCCGTATGCGCTACAGGACTTCAACCTCTACTACATCACCCGCTACGGCTTTCGGCCAAGCAAAGTCGCATTTCTCGCAATGCATGCGTGGCGTGACACGCAGGTTGGCGCATGGCCAGAGGGCTTACCAGCGCACGAGCGACGGGCCTACGATCTCCCCACCATCCTGCACTGGCTGCGGGTTTTCCTCTACCGCTTCTTCCAAATCAGCCAATTCAAACGCTCGGCCATGCCCAACGGCCCCAAAGTCGGCTCAGGTGGCTCCCTCTCGCCGCGGGGAGACTGGCGCGCGCCGAGTGACGCCAGCGCTGCGGTCTGGCTGGCCGAGGTCGATCGTCTGCTGGTTGAGGTGGGTAAGGTCTAAAATTCCATAGCGTGCAGGAGAGACAAACGTAAGATTGGGCATGACGATAGACTACTGGCTCCCTCTGGTAGCGTCTGTGCTTAAGTTAGAACGATTATGGTGGATGCATCAACCTCCAGACAAGCAATTGTCTGGAGGTTGATGCAACATCCTTACCCTGCACGAATAACCTAGTTGATCGGGATCGCGTTATAGTCTTCAGCGACCACATTCGCTGTAGATGTTGCCGAGTTTGCTGACGAGATACGAATCACGGCGACAATTTGGCAGCCCGAGTTTGCACACTCGATGGTTGCACTACCACCGAAACCGCCGACGTAACCAAACTCGTCTAGCCTATCCTGCGTTTGGCCACTAGCCAGCGTCGCTGAGATTGGGTTGGAATTAGCTTTCTGACCAGGTCCGATCGGGCCTAGAGTGTGAGTACCGATTAACACGCCATTGAGGTCATAGTACCTCACTGTGATCGTACCAGAACTACCTGAACCAACGTTTTGGATCGCGATATTGGCGCGTTGACGATTGCCCGGATTGGTGTCAAAGCGACTCTGCGTCCATCGTACATATGGGGCTGCCAACTTTTGTGCACCGCCACTAGCACCAATGAAGGCCGTACCAAAAGACGGGGCTATTGAGGGATTGGCTGATACTTTCCCGATTGCGACAATGGGTGCGCCAGTGCTGGTAATAATCGCTGAGCCGTTAAATCCGCTTGTTGGAATACCGCTAGCAGAGCAGGTGAGGAAGCTGGCCTTTGCACCGGGCGGAATACTGGCACCTTGGGTGGCGACCGTATTATTACTCAGGTCTTTGTACGTCACTGTCACATTTGCCGTATTAGAGTTACTACTATTCTGCACAGCATATGCAGTGCGCTGTTGATTAGCGCCAAAGTTGCAAAGCGCACTCGGCATATAGACCGTATTGCTGCCTTGTGCTACGCCCTCGAAGGCACTCACTTTGTACGAGCTATCAACAGAAGCCTCAATTGCTGTTGCTACTACCTTTCCAGTTGCTTCAACCACTACTGATCCGTTGAAGCTGGAGCCAAGTGCACCAATTGTGCCAGCATCGAAGAATCGAGCTGTGCCAACATTCAGTGAGAACGTTTCTTGGTGAGTAGGAGTCGATGAACCTACAGCGAAGAACTTGACTGTAACGTTGACACTAGTCGTATCAGCATTTTGAACTGAGAACTTTGTTGTCTGATTAAATTGGTTCTTAAGAACCGTTGCAATCAGCACACTATTGCTGCCATCGTTGCTACTGAAGCCATTTGAAAGCGGTCTGTTTCGCACAGTTGTGCTCTGTGGCAATTGAACAATAGTGGCGACAATTGGCTGATCTGATGAGATAACTGCCGAACCCTGTCCAGAAAAGCCGCTCAACTCGGTAGTCGTTCCCACGTTAAGCGATGCGCCAGCATTGGCAGCAAGAGTTCTGGAAACTGAAATCGGGCTACCAGATGCTGGATAGAAGGTGAAGGTGATATTAGCCGTTGCGCTCCCAACGTTCTGATATGTAATTGCGGTGACAAAATTGGTGTTGTAGGCGCTACCCTGCGCATTCACCGAGCTAGTGAGCGAACTTGAGGCGAATAAGAGCGCTGTTATCATTGCAAGCAAACTAATGACTCGACGCATGTACAAACCTCCTTGGCCGTGAAACTTAGACTTAAGCGCTTTCCAATATAGCTATTGCCACCGGATTCCACCATACCACAAAGAGGCTACCTAACCTAGTCATTTTGGATGAGCTTGCGCAAACTCCTGCTTGTCGATAATATAGGAGTGTTGATTAGCTAGCTTATGTGTTCTTGTGGAGGAAAAAGTCTTGCGCACAATTACTCTGGTGCTAATACTGATAAGCTTAGTGGCGTGCTCGACACCACCGGTAGCCCCTACACCCGAAGCTTCCATTATTCCTACTCCCGAGAAAGGTCAAGCAGTGGTATTTGGCCGGGTACTTTCAAGCATCACCGGTCAGCCAATCTACCGTGTGCGAGTTGCATTTGCTGAAGTGTATCGCAATGAGGAAACTGCTATTTTTGTCGATGACGCTGCTTTTTCACCTTCTGCAGAGACCGATGCCTCAGGGCGATTCGTGTTATCAAATTTATCGCCGAAAGAATACGTTATCGTCATTGGTGATCCGTTTGGGCTTAATGACGTTGTTCGCAACCCAGATGGATTGCCAAAGATTTGGAATATTGAGGCTGATCAACAGATTGATATTGGTGATGTGCGGGTAAACATAGGGGTGTAATACTTTTGGGTTATTGGGCGGTTTAGCTCATTAGCAAGTGGTATAAATGCTCATATCGGCGAGCTGCATGATTAATAGTGAATTGGGTAACGTGCTTACGTGCCGCTATAACTAGTCGTTGCGCTAAACCGTGATCACGAATTAACCGCTCCATTGCTATCGCTAACGCCGCTGGATCACGTGGCGGTGCTAAAAGTCCGGTCTGCTCATGAATAATCAATTCACGGGTGCCGGGAATATCGGTTGCTGCCACTGGCGTGCCTACCGCCATCGCTTCGAGAATGACCGTCGGTAGGCCTTCCCACAATGATGCTGATACTAGCACGTCAAGGCTGGCAATAATATCAATTGCATCAGCTCGAGCGCCTAACCAGTACACTGAACGCTCAAGCTCAAGTGCAGCCGCTTGCGCTTGAAGTGCTTGCGGTTTCTCACCGTAGCCTGTGCCAACAATAACGAATACCGCTGCTGGGATGCGCTTGCGGAGAAGCGCAAAAGCCTGCAAGGCATAAGGAATACCTTTTTGTTCAGTGAGTCGACCAACTAACCCAAACAGCGGAATGTCTGCAGATAACCCTAATTCTTGGCGTAGATTGGCACGTGTACGGCGCTTCAATACTCGTTGGAGATCAATGCCGTTGTTGATCAACCAAACTGGCCGGCGGGCAAGTCTTGCTAATGGATTGGATCGCAAATTATCTACAATTGCCGTCGAAACTCCGACTTGTGCTGCTGCTAGCAGTGGGTACAAAGCTGCCGTCACAAACCGTAGCGGAGGATGACGGGGGAATTCAAGCAAGGTATGGCAAGTCCGGATGAGGCGCGGTCGATGAGTGGTCAAGCTCAGTGCCATGCCAACAATACCGGCATATTCGCCGTGAGCATGAATAATATCAGGCTGCAAACTCTGTAGCTGCAAACGTAGACAGTGCCAAGCCTGTACAACCGACTGTTGCATACGCTGACCAAAGGGGGGGCCATAATATACGTCAATTCCTGTCTCACGCAGTTCAGCTTCCCATTGGCGCTCGATCGGACGATCAAAGCGCCAGAGATTGACCATCTGCACCCGAAATTGATTCTTATCTATTGCCTGCGCCAGCCGGATGCTGTACAGCTCTAAGCCGCCTCCTAGATCCCCCACAATAAGACCGGGGATCAGTTGTGCTACAGTAATACGTTTGTCCACAGTTCACCCTCTGCTGTCGCGACCGTAGCGTTCAGCCAGTTCGGTTTGCAGCATCTGCTGTCGTTGGCGCGCTGTCGAAACATACGCTTTGGCGCTAATCGGTAACCCCTCATATTGCAGTCGGACAAAGGCTTCCCACAACCCAGCGAGCGTTAAGTGCTCGATGTCAAGGCAACGTTCAGATAGCCCCATATCGCCCAGAATGCCAGCGCTCTTGCTTAAATAACCAATATTAAGCGCTGGCACACCAGCGTTTGTCGCGAGGATAAATGAGTGTAGGCGTGTAGCGACAAAATAGTCCATACATCCATAAAGTGCTTGTAACATAGCGGGGTGTAGTGGTTCGTTAATCATAAACACTCGCTGTTGATCATGGACTTGGCGGTAGAGGCGTAGATTAACCAAGCGGTCGTCCTCTACGCAACTAGGGCCGCACGTTTGCGCAAAGAGTACTACAATTGCACCTTGATCTGTCAAACGATTGATAAAATCAACCAAAACTTGTTCGTAGTGTTGTTGATGGTGAAATCGAGAGTTCTGTCCTTGCCAATCAATTGCCGTTAGGCCGACATACATTGTTGGCGTCGGCTCTGTTGAGACGTGCCAATGGAGCCACGCCCGCGCCAATGCTGTCGGTGCAGCCGGGAAAGCGAAGGCGAGATCGGGTTCGCAGCGCGCTTCACGTGCACCGAGATCAAGAGCACGTTGAAGGGAGATAGACTCGCGCGTTAAGACAAGATCCGCTCCTTGAACGATCATCTGCGCTAAACGTACCTGAAGTGGATGGTGGAACGGCCCAATTGATTGAGGCAACATAACCAATCGACGCCGCATCAAAATGCAAGCTAAACTGAGTGCACTGGCAAAGGTAAACCAGTGATAAAGGTAGCCACCGCCACAGGCGATTACAAGATCTGCAGTAGCTAGTTCGACGAGCAGAGCTTGTTTTTGTTGATCTCGGAAGACTCGTACCGGGCTACCAAGCCAGCGCATGAGCAACGCACCGAACAAGAGTGCAAGCAGGGATAGACCTCGCCGCAGACGTGATACTTTAAGCACTCGACGGTGCTGGTCGAGGGTCGCTCCCCATGCTGGCGGAGCAGCATGGATGCGGTAAGTAGGCAATAATGCTTTGGCCGTCTCAGAATCGTTGAAGGTTAATACTACCAAGGCTTGGGGAAGAGCGCCGTGCAGGATACGCAATGTTTGGAGCAAAATCGCATAATCACCCGCATTTAACACTGAGTGATTGTTAATGACAACGATCTTCATAATGAATTAGTCTTGCGCAACGTATAGATTGCACCTGTCCAATAAAGAATGCAGAGCAATCCTTCTACAAGGATGTACGTTAATGTTGCACCGTCAAGTCCAAGGCGAGGGATGAAAATAAATCCTCCGAGCAAGCTTAGCATCACCACAATACTTTGTATAAATACTCTTAATCGTTGCTTACCTAGTGAAAGCATTATTGCTACTGCAACGAAACTGAGCGATTTAAAGAGCGGTATTACACTTAATGGAGTAAGTAACCGAATCGTTGCTTCGTAATTATTGCCATACACGATCCGTAATATATGGCTGCCGAACTGCCAAAACACACCCAAGACGACAATTCCGTATAGAACGGATACGCTGACCATTCCAGCTAGCAGATAATGGCGATGATGCCGCTCGAGGTTTGGACGACTGAGCACGGGCAGTCCGACATTGAACATCGCCATAGGCACTAGAAAACTAATAGTGATAAGGTTATTAGCCGAGCGAAAAGTGCCAACTATCAGATCATTGGTAAAAAGTGCCAAAATCGCAATTTGAGCCTGTGAATAGATATTTGCTAATACATCGGCTAAAACAAAAAAGCTAGTATTTCGTATCAGACGAGGCAGGTGTAAGGGTCGCCAAGTGCCACGCCAATATTCAGCTAGGAGAATAGCAACGATTGCTAACGTAATACCGCTTACAACACTCTGACCAACGACCACGAATGCTATCTGTGGTGGCCAGATCATCAAGATGAGGATGAGTACAACTGCAAAAAAAGAGTCAACACTCTGCAATATGGCTACTAGTGTGTTGCGATTAAGAGCGTGTAAAATGACGTGCCCGGTCCGAATATAGCTTTCGGCAATAACACCAAGCATACCGACAATTAAGATCCAGTTAAGTCCCGTGTGATTCCATGCCAACACGAGCACGCTGATCAAGAAACTAGCAGTAATGAGCTTAAACATTAATAATCGGCGTGCATTAAATGCTAATTGAGTTGGATCTCGTCCGCCTTCACGCAATAACCACGTATCGAGGCCTAATCCCAATACAGTGGAGATTAATGCTAGCGTAGTTACTAGTATTGCGTACTGGCCATACAAAGCTGGACCATTGAAATAGCGCACTAGTAAAAGACCAGCAATGGCATTTAGTAAACGCCCCAGTAGCGATCCAGCCGTTACTGCCGCAAAACCGCGTCCTAGTGTTACCACCGTTGGAGAGATGAACTGTTGCAACCGAACTTTCACGTGACGAGTTTTTGATGAAATCATAAATCTGTGTCAGATTTATAATAGGTAACACTTAGTACTATGCTCGTCATTTGGATAGTACATTTATGCAGTATATACACGCGCTATCTCCATTAATTCGGCATAATTGACAATAAATTGTTCGTATGGTTTCTCCCACGTTTTGACCATAGAGGTATTTAGCGGTATAATCGGTAGATTTAGGAACGATAGAACTCGTTCGGTTGCTTGTGACCATTGCTGAGGATTGGCAAAATCGTCTTCGTAGATAAGATCCATGTGGGGAATCGGAGCTAGCAATGCTGCCTCACGTTCACTGAGACGACGATCTTGTTCGAGTAATTGCCGAAAGTGCTCAGTATCGATGTGTATTGTTTCCTTGCGTTGTTGGCTTTTTCCGTAACTATGTGGAATGCGTGTGGCGAAAAGCACCGCTTCAGAAAGTACGCGCTGTATAGCATTGCGGCGACGAATGGAGATAACCCGCCAATTTCGCTCAGTTAGTCGGTACAATAGATTGTTCATTTCTTCATTCTGATGAACCATGAGCTTGAAGCCGACAACCGGTCGAAAGGCAGTAACAGAGATCCAGTTAAGATAAAGTAGTGGGTAGCGGAAAGCGAAGGGTTTAAATGGTCGTCTTGCTATGAAGTTCCAGCGTCCTTCGTAGAACAATTCGCTGTGGCATCGAATTTGTGGGTGAGAGTTCAATAAGGTGGCAAGTAAGGTACTACCAGTTCGCCGCATTCCGAAAATAACGAAACGATGATTGTTCATGCTAAATAATTTCTCTATAATTATCAATGTATTACTAACAGAAAATGAGTATGATCATTAAGTTTGGTGTTGGTTTCCAGCTAAGCTACTAACAACGTTGTTGAGTATACCAGACGAGAGGGATGATTGTCAATACAACCATTCTGAACAGCAAAAGAAGGTTCTTTGATTATTACAAAGTGAGATTGCTGAGTTCTGCTAACCGGCTTCTGTATTAGCACAATTGCTTGTGCTGTAAACTCGCAAATACTCGAACATACTGCCACTACGACTCGTATCATACGAGTATGATACGATATACTCGGAGCGAGCAATCTGTAAACGTTCTAGCTTATGAGGTTCTTATGAAACGTCTATTCATCGGTTGGCTCTGCCTGTTGCTCTTTGCCGGTTGCGCAAGTCCTGCTGCACCTGCGCCGACCCCAACCACAGTTGTCGCCTATCCCGTTCCTCAGGATTATCCATCTCTGCCTACTACGAGCGTTTACCCGGGACCGTCGGCGGATGAAGGTCAACCAACGATGCTGACCTTTTACATTGTTGAGCCGGTGCGTTCTACTGATAGCCAATTAAAAGGCGGCGGACCATCGCAGGCACCGATTCGAATTGTTAATTTGTCACGTGATGGCTCAGTGATCGCAGAAACAGCCATCGGCACCGACGGTCAATTTAGTGTTCCGCTGCACGATGTTGCTGCGGGCGATTCGGTGGCAATTGTTTTTAATGATCAAGTGGCCTCATCGTATACACGCGAACAGTTGCAACCGTTTAGTATTCAAACGCTACCCTCCGGTGAGTTGGTAATGAGCAGTGTCATCGTAGTCCCATAGTCTTCCTCTACTCCCCCTGTCGGGGGCGGTATTGGATTGCTTCGGCCACATGCACCGCTGCTACCTGTTCGGCGCCGGCGAGGTCGGCGATGGTGCGGGCCAGCCGTAATACTCGGTGGTAGCTGCGCGCCGAAAGGTTGAGCCGCTGGACGGCGGCTTTGAGCAGCGCTTGACCCGCGTTGTCTGGGGTACAGAAGGCGCGGATTTCGGCTGGGCCGAGGTCAGCGTTGCCGTGGCAGCGTGGGTGACCGCGTAATCGTTCGATTTGCCGCTGCCGAGCAGCAGCGACCCGCTCGCGCACGACCGCTGATGACTCAGCGGGCAATTGGTTGCTTAGTTTGTCGTAGTTGACCCGTGGCGCTTCGACGTGAATGTCGATCCGGTCAAGAAGTGGGCCGCTAATTCGACGTTGGTATCTGCTTACGAGCAGTGGCGAGCAGGTACAGGTGCGTTCGGGATCACCGTGCCATCCGCATGGACAGGGGTTTTGTGCAGCTATCAGCATAAACGCCGCCGGGTAAGTGATGCTGCCATGTGCGCGGCTAAGCGTTACTATGCGATCTTCGAGCGGTTGGCGCAAGACTTCGAGCCGGTGGCCGAATTCGGGCAGCTCGTCGAGGAAGAGAATGCCACGATGGGCGAGCGAGATCATCCCCGGCCGCACTCGACTGCCGCCGCCGACTAGCCCGGCAGTTGAGATCGTGTGATGTGGCGCACAAAAGGGGCGTTCACGGATGAGCGGTGTATCGCGTGGCAGTTGACCGGCGACGCTGTAAATTTTGGTCACTTCGAGCGCCTCGGCAAAACTGAGCGGCGGCAAGATTGAGTGCAATGCCCGTGCTAGCATCGTTTTGCCTGAACCCGGCGGCCCGCTCATCAGCAGATTGTGCCCGCCAGCAGCGGCAACTTCTAGCGCGCGTTTGACGTGCTCTTGCCCGCGCACGTCAGCAAAGTCAACCGAAACGGTGGGCAGAGTGGGTGTAAATCCGATCCTGCCCTCGTATGGTCGAATTGTGCGCTCGCCACTGAGATGCTCGATCAGCTCGCGCAACGAATGAACCGGCATAATCCGCAACCCTTCGATCAGCGCGGCTTCGGCAGCATCTTCAGCGGGCAGGTACATTGTGGTTATGCCATGGGCGCGTGCTACTGCTGCCATTGGTAAGATGCCGTCGGTGTGGCGCAGGGTGCCGTCTAACCCTAGCTCACCGACGAAGACTGCATCGCGGGTGTCGGCATCGAGTTGATCAGTTGCAATCAGCAGCCCTAGCGCAATTGGCAGATCGTAGGCCGGGCCTGCCTTGCGCAGATCAGCCGGCGCTAGATTAGCGGTGATGCGGCGCATGGGGAAGCTCATACCGCTGTTGCGCACTGCCGAACGCACGCGCTCGCGGCTTTCTTGGACGGCGGCATCGCCTAACCCTACAACGCTGAATGCGGGTATGCCGCTGGCGACATCAACCTCGACCGCAACGATGATACCGTCAAGACCGATGACCGCACAACTATGGACTTGCGCAAGCATAGTTCCTCCAAGCTAAAGGCGCGGAGTGAGCAAAGGCGCCAAGCATGCGAAGAGCGCGAAGAGTGCGAAGGTGGGTTTTTTTATTTTTGTTGTAAGAATACGGCATTGCTGCCCCGAATAACGTATAGGTCTCGTAGGCTTCATTGCCAAGCTGATACGTTCTCTACTATAGATACCGCGCGAGATTAACAAAAGATTCGCGGTGAGATAACATTTGCTAATTCTTTTCTAGTTACGCTGCCTCTATCTTGTCAATCAGTATGATATGCAATATAATGAACTCACGGTTCAAGCTATTGAATGAGCGGGAGGCGAGCGATGGAGATGGAGTATTCGCTGGCGCTGGCGCTGGAGGATTACCTCCCGGTGATCTTTTCGCTGATTGGGGTGTGGTTTATTGCCCGCACGGTGTCCCAACTTGACCGTGGATTGGGGATGATGGCGTTTGCCGGTTTGGGTTTGTTGGCGGTTGGCGGCATTCTTAAGGCGACGTGGAAGTTGCTGATGGCGCTCAATGGCACTGATGTGCCGCTGTTTAGCCAAGCCCTGTTCCCGATGATTGCCCCCGGTTTCGCCCTGATCTCGACTGCTGTCTATGGATACACGCGCCAATTGCGTGGCAAGCCGGCTATAAGCTGGTTGTGGCTGATTCCAGTGCTCGTGATTGCGCTAGTTGGGGGTGGTTCGGCGTTGATTGCATCAAATGGCGGGCCGTGGCGGGTGCCGCTGATTATGCTGGCAACAATCGGGAATGTGGCGCTCCTACTGATGCTGGCTGTTGGTGCTTGGCGGCGCAATATGCGTGGAATTGCGGTTGTGTTTGTGGTGGTGTTGCTCGTCGTGATCGGTATGTCGCAGATGGCAAGCAATGTGCCGCAGACGATTGCCGTGCAGTGGTTTGAACAGATCGCACAGACGTTGGCGCAGCTAGCGTTTTGTTTGGGCGCATGGCAGTTGACACGACGGATGGCGCAAGAGGCGCCGGTGCGGCGGTTGGCGGTCGGGATGGCGTCGTAGGGGCGAATGGTTATTCGCCTCTACGAGGATGACGCTTCGATTTGTCGCACAGTGCTGCGCCGGCTGCGCCGGCGTGGCTGCTCTTCCGACGGGAACAAGGCGTCTAACGCGGCGGTAATAGCTGCATGTTCGGCTTGCACCCCGCTGGTATGTTGCTCGAACCAATCGCTGTGCCGCCATGTCAATGCGAGCGGCGCGACGCGGCGGATGTCTTCGGAGTTGACGACACTGCGGAAATCGGCGGCAGCACGCGCTCGTGCTCCTTCGAGCAAGGCAATTTCAGCCCGGTGCGAAGGGATGCGCAATTGTTGTACAAGCGCCAGTGTTTGCTCCTCTAATTCAGGTGGGATGGTAACGTGTGGTAAAATCTCGCGTGCAGCCATAATCTCTTCGGCGAGGGCAGCAGTTTGGGCAGCGTAGGCTTGCCGGAATCCCGTTGGATTGGCCCGAAAATCACGTGCGCGGCGGTAGATTTCAAGCCGCGCACGGTGATCGGTCACCGGCGCAACCCAGACTCGCAGGCCGAAGCGGTCGAGGATCTGTGGCCGCAATGAGCCTTCTTCCGGGTTCATCGAGCCGATTAACACAAATTGGCTGGGGAAGAGACGCACCATTGCGCCGCGCCGCACAAAGGTACGGCCTTGCGCCGCTGCATCGAGAATGGCGTCAACCACCGCTTGATCGAGCAGGTTGATTTCATCAACGTACAAGACGTTGCCGTGAGCGCGCGCGAGGATGCCCTCTTCCAAGCGCACTACCCGTTGCTCGAGCGCAATGCGCTCGTTGATCCCTCCTACCACATCTTCCAGCCGGGCATTGAGCGGTAATTCGATCAATCGCATCCGCTCGACCACTGGCTTACCTTCGCCGTCAGCCGGCTCACGAGTGACCAGTGGCATCAGATCGAGTAGGCTGCGCACTGCCGTCGTCTTGCCGACGCCGTAAGGGCCACTAAGCAGTATGCCGCCGATCTGTGGGTTGATCAAACCGAGGATGAGTGCGGTTTTGAGTTCGGTTTGGCCGACCATTGCTAGCAGCGGAAACGGATGGATGTCGTCGGTCATGGGGTTATCCGGCTACACACAGCTCTTCCGTCATTAGCGCCTTTGATGATATTATCGCACACTCGCAGGAATGATGCGTTGAGGAACTGTTTCCGCTCGCCGATGGTCATTGCGAGTCACCGGAGGGGTCAAGCATGCGCGGCTGGGTACTATGAGCTGTGGCGTTCCTTTCGCGCAAGCAAGAGATTGCTTCGGGGGCGACGCCCCCGCGCGATGACAGCAGGGGTGTTACAACAGCTCGATCTCGTATCGCAAGAGCGGACAATCAGGCCGCTGACGCTCGATGAAACTGACGACCGATTCGAGCTGGCGTTGGGCATGCACCTGATCGGTTGCCACCACCGCCACACCGAGGATCGCGCTCTGCCAGCGGTTTTGGTCATCGACTTCAGCCACCGAGACATTAAATTCGTTGCGGATGCGGGCAATCAGCGAACGTAACACCTGCCGCTTCTCTTTCAACGATTGGGCCGCGGCAATGTGGAGATGGATAGTGCAAGAACCGATAATCATCGCCGTCTAGATCAATTGAGACTATTCCAACCGCCTAACATACTCTGCGGATCAATTCGCTGGGGGCCGCGCGGCAAGATCGCGAGCTCGGTGCGCAGCGCCTTGATCAGACTGCGCAAGCGGGCAGTCACATCGGCTTCGAGCCAACGTTGCTTCTGGGCCGGATCGATGTGCAATCGGTCGGCAAGCGCATAACTTAGCCGGATCGGTTCGAGTGGCAACTCTTCAACGTCGATCTCAACCCCGGTAATGGCGGCGACCCGCTCCCAATAACGCCGATACACGGCGCGCAATTCGGTGGCGGCAGCAAGGGTTGCATCATCAACCCGATCGGGCAACAGTTTGACTTGGGCCACCAGATAGGGCGCTTGTTCGACGATTTGGGAGATGCGAAAGCGCTGCTGACCAACCACTTGCAGCAGATAGCGGCCATCTTCGAGGCGGAGATACTCTTGAATTACAGCTACGGTGCCGACGTCATAAGGTTCAGGCGCAATCGCCATGCGCCGGCCCTCGATCACCTCGTGGCCCCGCCGTAGCAAGACAATTCCAAATGGTTGATTGGTCGACAAGCAGCGCCCAATCATCAACCGGTAACGCTCCTCAAAGATGTGTAAACTCATCGTGCCGCCGGGGAAGAGCAGCGCGCCAAGCGGAAACAAGGGCAAGGTCTGTTCCATAATTAGCCATCCGTCCACGTGCAGGTCCAGACGGTGGTTTCGGCTAGCCCAAGGTTGAGATCGATCACCAATTCAACCTCTGGGCCGGACATCGTCTGCACCAAAGTTGTTGCGTCAAACGGCACCGGTGTGCCACGCAGCATCACCGGCACGGTTCCGATGCGCAGATCGAGCAGATCGGGGCGTAATTCGACGGCGCTGGCGCCAATAGCGGCCAGCAAGGCTCCCCAATCGGACGAATTGCGCCGGCAGGCCGCGCGTACCGAACCGGATCGCGCCACCGTGTGGGCAATGGTCTGCGCAGTAGCTTCATCAATTGCACCCTGCACCACCACCTTTATCACTTTACCAGAACCGGCAGCATCGCGCACGATCTGGCCAGTCAAATCGGCGCAAAGGTAGTCGAGCGCCTCTTGGAAGACACCATATTCCCACGAACTCGAGTCAGTAATCGGCGGATGATCGATCGCGCCGTTCGCTAAGATGATCACGCTGTCGTTGGGACTGCAATCGCCATCGATATTGAGCCGGTTAAACGAACGTGACACGCTTTGGTGGAGGGCGCGTTGCAAGAGTGGCTGGCTAATTGCCAAATCAGTGGTAATCAGCACGAGCAGCGTTGCCAGTCGTGGGTGGATCATGCGGGTGCCTTTAGCCATGCCGGCGAGAGTAAAGCGGGGGCCATTGCGCAACGAAACGCGCAATACCCGCTCTTTGGGGCGAGTGTCGGTGGTCATAATAGCAAGAGCAGCGCGGCGGCCACCGTTACTGTCAAGCTCGCTCACGGCGCGGCGAATGCCGTTGCGCATCCGTTGCATTGGCAACGGCACCCCAATAATTCCGGTTGACATGAGTAGTACCGAATCGCGCGGCACTTCCAGCTCATCGGCAGTGATCTTAGCGCACTCGATGGCGTCATTCAGACCGGCTTGGCCGGTGCCGGCATTGGCTTGACCAGCATTAATGAGGACGGCTCGGATAGCGTCGTGATTGCGCAGCAAGATGGCTTGGCTGAGGAAGACCGGCGCCGCCTTGAACACGCTGGTGGTAAACAGCGCCGCAGCCCGGCACGGGGTCTGCGAATAAACGAGTGCCAGATCACGCGCTTTGCTACCCTCTTTGAGGCCGGCCGAGACACCAGTCGCGCGAAAGCCGGTTGGGCTAGCGATGTGACCATCTTCAAAAATGGTGAAGTTCATAGCGGCTCTACATCAACAAGAACAGTGTTAGTTTACCACACCCGGCAGATCAATCCTTTGAGATATTCCGATTCAGGAAAACTGAGCAATACCGGATGATCGGGCGCTTGGGCCAGCCGTTCGAGAATCTGCACATCGCGTCCGGCATCAACGGCAGCGCCAAAGATAATCTTTTGAAAGAGATCAGCGGGAACCAATCCCGAGCAGCTAAATGTGGCGAGAATACCACCCGGCCGGATCAGGTGCAACGCCTGCAAGTTGATATCTTTGTAGCCGCGAGTGGCACGTTCGAGGTGGACCTGCTGGTACACAAACTTCGGCGGATCGAGAATAACGGCGTCGAATTGGCGCTGCTCAGCGCGGTAACGGCGCAACACCTGAAACGCATCACCTTCGACAAACTCAGCCGGAGTCGTCACTTTGTTGAGACGCAGATTTTCGGCGGCTAGCGCCAGCGCATCGGCGCTCGTATCAACGAGGGTCAGGCGCGCCGCGCCAGCTTTAGCGGCAGCCAGCGCAAAGCCGCCGGCATACGAAAAACAATCGAGTGTATCGGCGCCGGCGCAGTAGGCCCCTACGCGGGCGTGGTTAATGGCCTGATCGAGATAGATGCCGGTCTTCTGACCGGCAGGCAGATCGGCGAACATGCGTATACCACTGTCCGGCTGGCCAAGCGCCGTGATTGGCGTCACCGGCAAGCGCGGTGGCATTTCACCCCAGCGTAAGCCAACCGCCGGCGGTAACCCCTCTTTTTCGCGCACATCGGCATCGCTACGCTCGTAGATGCCACGTGGCGCGATTAAATCGGCTAACGCCGCCACTACCTGCTCGGCGCGCACCGCCATAGCCTGCGTCAGCAGTTGGATGGCGAGATAGCAGCCGTAGCGATCGACGATCAAACCGGGTAAGCCATCCGCTTCGCTAAACACCAGCCGGCAAGCGATGGCTGGATCGGTCAGCCAGCGCTCCCGCCCGCTCACCGCGCGAGCGATCGTCTCGCGTAGCCACATCTCATCAAGCGGCTGGGACTTATCCCACGTTGCTAACCGTACCCGCAATTGTGAGCGTCCGCTCCAGAAACCGCGTGCCAACCAACTGCCATCGCTGGCGTAGACATCAACCACGTCGCCGGGAGCGGGGTTGCCGCGCACGTGAGCGATCGCGCCAGAGAAGACCCATGGATGCCGCTGGATGATCGGCCGTTCTCGGCCAGCATGGACAGTAACAGTTGCCATAGTAGACTAACTCTATCACGCGCCTGCGGCATGGTCAAGCGGCAGGAAGGGCCGGTTGCTTTACCGCAACGGACGCTGAGAAGGAGGGTTACTGCTAAGGGTGCGGAGATGATTTTGTACTGTAGGGAGCGCCGAAGGCGTGGGGAGGGTCGAGGAGCGCGGACCGCTAGCCCGCCGGAACACTCTCCCGCCGAAGGTGCGGGGGGCCGATGTCTTTGCGAGGAGCGATAGGGTATAGCGACGCTATGCCTCGCCCCCGAAGCAATCTCCCCCTCAAGCGCCAGCGAGCACTGGAGGGAAATCATCGCTCTCACACACTCTGCAACTACGTTTCATGCTAGAACAGCGACTGCATGCTGTGCTATCAGTTCTGGTGCTGTTCCTCTGGGCCAAACTTGGCCTTTGCGTTTATTGTCTCGCACGCAGCGCTCCCGCGCACGCCGGTAATTGCTTCGGGCGCTTTACGGTTATGGAGTGCGACAGGATCCTGCTGCACCAGATATGCGATACTCAATACCGCCGGCACCCCACTTTGTCCAACATCAGACTCATCAACATTTGTTATGATACAGGTATCACCCGCGGTTGCAAGCTAAAGGAGCTGACAATGCAATATACCCGCTTTGGTTCGACCGGCATGCACGTTTCACGTATCTGCCTCGGTTGTATGAGCTACGGTTCGCCGGCGTGGCGCGAATGGGTACTCGACGAAGCAGCGAGCCGCCCGTTTATCTTTCGCGCGCTCGAACTCGGCATCAACTTCTTCGATACCGCCGATATGTATTCGCTAGGGGTGAGTGAAGAGATTTTGGGTCGCGCGATCCGTGATTCGGGTGTGCGCCGTGACGAGTTGGTCATTGCAACCAAGGTCTACCAGCCGATGAGCGACCGGCCCAACGACCGCGGCCTCTCGCGCAAGCACATTATGCAGGCGATTGATGCCTCGCTGCGCCGGTTGGGAATGGATTACGTCGATCTCTACCAGATTCACCGCTGGGATTACGAGACGCCGATTGAAGAGACGCTGGAGGCGTTGAACGACGTAGTGCGGGCGGGCAAAGCGCTCTATATCGGCGCGTCGAGCATGTTTGCGTGGCAGTTGGCGAAGGCGCTAGGCATTCAGGAACGGCGCGGCTGGGCACGATTCGTCTCGATGCAAAATCATCTCAATCTCGTCTACCGCGAAGAAGAGCGCGAAATGCTCCCCTTGTGCCGCGACGCGGGGCTAGCAGTTATCCCGTGGAGTCCGCTCGCGCGTGGTTTTCTCACCGGCAACCGGCCCCAAGGCACTGGCGCAGCAACGGTACGCGGTCGTTCCGACACCATTTCGCACGCGATGTACGATGCCAGCGACTATGTGATCGTTGAGCAGGTGAGCGAAATTGCCCGCGAGCGTGGGGTGAGCAACGCTCAAATCGCGCTGGCGTGGCTGTTGCACAAGCCGGAAGTGACGGCGCCAATCATCGGTGCCACCAAGATGTACCAACTCGAAGAGGCGGTTGCTGCGCTGGATGTGCAATTGACGCCAGAGGAGATCAAGCGGTTAGAGGAACCATACCGGCCAAAGCCGATCCGCGGTCATGCGTGAGCGTGCGCAGCAGTGGAACTGCTGCCCGCCATATTGTTGACAGGCATATCCTATGCAATTACCCATCACTCCCGCCGACATCTTGGCCGCCCGCCGCCGCATTGCCGGTATCGTCCAACCGACGCCGCTCGAACTCAGCCGGCCGCTGAGCACGCTGATCGGGGCTGAGGTCTGGCTCAAGCTAGAATTAGCGCAGGTCACCGGCAGTTTCAAGCTGCGCGGCGCGGCTAATGCGCTGCGCCAACTGCCGCCGAGCGCGCATATCGTGGCCTGTTCGGCAGGCAACCATGCCCTCGGCGTCGCCCATGCCGCCGCGATGACCGGCCATGCCGTCACGTTGGTCGTGCCTGCTACTGCCTCGCCAGCTAAAATCGCTGCGCTGCACCGGTATCCGGTTGAGTTGATCTTGTATGGTGATGACTACGCCGCCGCCGAAGCCGAGGCATTGCGGCTAGTCGCCACCAACGGCTGGCAATTCGTCTCGCCCTACAACGATCCAGCCGTGATCGCCGGCCAAGGCACGCTGGCGGTTGAAGTGTGGGAGGAGTTACCCACAGCCGATACAGTGATCGTTGCGGTTGGCGGCGGCGGGCTGGCTAGCGGCGTGGGTATTTGGGCCAAATCGCTCGACCCACGCATTAGGGTGATCGGCGTGCAAGCGGCAGCATCGGCGGCAATGGCGGCAGCCTTGCACACTGGCAAAGTTGTTCCCATGCCCGACGAACCGACCTTGGCCGATGGGCTGGCCGGCGGTATCGATCCCGCTACCATCACGCTGCCGATCTTGCAGCAGACCCTCGACGAGATGGTGCTGGTTGAGGAAGCCGCGATTGCGCGAGCGATGCGCTGGCTGCTCGACGAACACCACCTGATCGCCGAGGGTAGCGCCGCCGTGCCGCTAGCCGCTCTCTTGGAAGGGCAAATCGGCGATCTGCGTGGGCGGCAGATCGTCGTGCTGATCTGCGGGCGCAACGTCGCTAGTGCCACCTTGCAGCAGATCGTGATGGGCGGGTCATCTGTTCACATCCGTATCTGATTTGGGTTCATAGGACGCGGATTCTCACAAATCAAGCAAGAGGGGTCGACCCGATTTTTTCCTCCGTGTTCCATTCTTACCCTTGCCAAAGTTCGGTCTAACGGCTGATCCAACCTGCATTGACAGACGCTTGCCGGCATGCTATGCTGCACGAGCAAGGGTATTATGTATTCCGGTCAGAGGAGGCAACCATGACACACATCACTGGCATACTCACACTTACAACGGTCGTGATGGTGTCGAGCGACTCCGCTGACGTAGGAGGGGCTTCACACAGCGCAGGCTAAACAGGCAAACACCTGTCTACCGGCGGGCTGTGGGAAGCTAACAAGAGCCTACAGCCCGCCATTGTTTTGAGGCTGTGGCGCAACCGGCAAACCACAGCCTCTTTTGTTCCCTCCACCTAGTGGGCGTTCGACGGAGCGGGTTCTCGCAGCAAGCGTGAAAGGAAGTTTGAGATGACGGATTACAACGCCATCGTTACCGCCGCCGATCGTAACCAACAGTCAGAGGTGGAGGGAACTGCCGTGATTATTCTAGAGCGTGATGGCTCGTTATCATACCATCCGCCCAAGCGCGGGCGGCAACAACAAGCATCCGCAACACTGGCCGCAGCGACGCCAGACGAACTGCCGCCAGCGTCGTTGATCGAACGGATTGTGAGTATGGCCTTTGATCTACTGGGTGTGAACCGGCTGGAGGTGCGCATCGATGAGTCGTAAAGCAGCAGAACTGATCGAACCAGCGTCGGCCACCGCCACCAACCGACTGACCGGCACCGTCTTGCGGGCACAAAGCGGCTTCTTCTGGGTCAAGACCGAGCAGGGCATCCTCGAATGTCGGCTGCGCGGGCGGCTCAAGAAAGAGCGTCAAGCGACCGATCTGGTTGTGATCGGCGATCAAGTCGAGGTGACACCGGTCGGCAATGGCCAAGGCGCGATCGAGGCAGTCTTGCCGCGGCGGAGCCGGCTGGCGCGTCGGGCCGCCGGGCCGCGCGGCGCATACAAGGAAGATGTCATCGTCGCCAACGTCGATCAGGTCTTGCTGGTCTTCGCTTGCGCCAAACCCGAATTCACGCCGCGCATGCTCGATCGCTATCTGGTGATCTGCGAACACAGCGAATTACCGGTCATCATCGTCGCCACTAAGATCGATCTGGTCGGGCGAGATACGGCGGCAGCTATGTTCAAACCCTACGAACAGATCGGCTATCCCGTCGTCTACACCAGCATCATCAGCGGCGAAGGCATCGCCGATCTGCGCGAGCGGCTGATCGGCAAGATCAGCGTTGTCACCGGCAAGTCAGGCGTTGGCAAGAGTAGCCTGCTCAACGCGATCAAACCCGGCCTCAACCTGCGTACTGGCGAGGTGAGCGAACGGTTGACAAAAGGTCGTCACACCACCACCGTTGCCGAACTGATACCACTTGATATGCCGGGGGGCGGCTACGTCGCCGATACGCCGGGCATTCGCGAGATCGGTTTGTGGAACGTGCCGGCGGAAGGTTTAGCGTGGTGCTTCCGCGAGTTCCGCCCATTTTTGGGTGATTGCTACTTTGCCGGTTGCACGCACCGGCACGAACCGCATTGCGCCGTGCGCGCGGCGGTCGAGCGCGGCGAGATTACGGCGGCGCGGTACGACAGCTATGTGCGTTTGATGCAGAGTGAGGATGAATAAACGCGAAAGCGCGAAGGAAATCGAACGCAAAGGCGTGGGGAGAAAAAGAAGATTTGATGGCTTGGTGGCATAAAATAAGTTCGTACTTGCACGTTATTGATTAAGATTAAACGAACCTACCAAGACAGGAAATTGGTTAATATCTCTGTATCTTTTGGCATCAAATCATAAAGGAGAGAAGCGTGGCTTCGTACAGCGCTGCTTTCGTTGTCTTGCCATGACGAACTGACGAATTGATAATGCTATTCCCGACACGCTTTTCTCGCAGGATCGAGATGGTGACGACGTGCAGGCCACACTGTTCGGCAATCAAGCCGAATAAGTGATCGGTCGGAATAACAATGCCTTGAAGAATAGAATTACCGAGGACAACGACTGCAACAGCGCTGGGTTTGAGGACAGCGTGAAGGTGTTGCATAAGTGATAACAATCATTAAAGTAGGAAGCTGCATAGTTTGCCCACCCCTAATCACCATAGACACCTTTTTGCCGAGCAATGGCATCAATAAGCTCTTCAAGTTCAGGCAGGGAGAATGCCAATTCGACAGGGTTTGTATCACGAACTGTCTGCCAATACTTGCCAAAATTGGCGTCTTCTAAGGAACGCAGTTCGGCCGGTGTGGCAATAAAATCGAGCCAAAACAAATGCGGTCGTGTATTCCGAACTAGTGACAATTATTGAGGTACGGAGGCGGTGTGACAACGATATCTATCGTCTCAGGTGGTACATAGTTCTGCAAGAACAATGATGAGTCGTTGATCATCGTTGCTTTTGGTTGATGATGAAACCGCTGGATTTCACTTCGATACTGAAGAATGTCTTCGGACATGATGTGCAATTTATTCGTGATCATACCAACCACATCACTACTTAGAATCTCGTCTTTTCCTGCTGCCTTGCGTGAACTAAGGCTTGGCTCGTATGAGTAGTTTGAGATGTGGACGAGGATCGAACCGAGGGCAAGTAACAGGATGGCTTGGATGGGTGATACCGGCATTTCACGAATGATGTATTTTATCAAGATAGTTTTTCCAGCTATTCCTTCGTTCACCTAACCTCTCTCACCATACAACGGGCGGATCCGCCGGTAGACCGCATCCCATGTCAGTTCGCGCCAGACCCGTGCCTGCCCGGCGGCTCCCATCGCCCGTGCCAATGCTCGGTCACGCACGAGCCGGTTAATGGCAGCGGCAATTGCAGGCACATCACCAAACGGCACCAGTAAACCATCAACCCCATGCCGGATGACTGCCGGCACACCGCCGGCCCGCGCGCCGATCACCGGCACGCCGTTGCACCACGCTTCGAGGTAGGTGATGCCGAAGCTGTCGGTACGCGAGGGTTGCACATACACATCGGCGGCGGCGAGCGCGTCGCGGCGGGTGGCGTTATCGACATAGCCAAGCACCCGCACGTGTGCCCGTTCCGCTGGGGTGAGTGCATCAACCGCCGCCTGAAAGCCGCCAAAGGCCGGCCCACACTGCACCCACACCGCGTCACTGCCCTGTTGCCACAACTGCCGCATCGCCGCTAGCGTATGCACCGCCCCCTTATCGAATGCCGCTACCCCCAAACTCAGTACGACCGGCCCGGTAATCTGGTGCGCAGCGCGAAACCGCTGACCATCACCGCCAGTCACTTCAGCGGGAGTCACCCCCGCGCCAACGGTGACGATCCGCTCGGCAGGTACGCCACGCCGGATGAGATAAGCTCGTTCGAGATCGGTCATCGTCGCCACCCACGTCGCCTGCCGTAACAGGTCGATTTGGTGCGGCATAGCATAGTAACGCACCACTTGCTCGCTGCCCGGCTCGCCTACGTGCACGAACGGCGTGCAGAGATGGGGAATGCCGCGCTGCTGCACCCACCGCGCCACCGGCAGCAGGGCAAAGTCGAGGGTGATGTTGGTGGTATGCACCACCGCTACATCGGCCAATGCCGGATCAGCCAGCGTAGCAACGAGATCGGGCAACTGCGGGGTGAGCGTCGCCAGCCGGCGCAAGAGCGGCACACTCGGCTGGCCCAGCCGGCCCAGTTCGACCATCAGCCGGCGAATGATCGGGTAGAGCAGGGCCGGGCCGGGCAAGCGCCGCACCGCCAAACGCCGGATCTGCACGCCATCGTGAGCGCCGGTTGGTTCGGCGATCCGCCGTTTGCCGGCCAGCCAGAGGTGTTCTAGATCGAAGGCATCGGTGGCGAGCACCGTCACCCGGTGGCCTTCGGCGACCAACCGCGCGCCGATCTCTTGAAAATAGCGCGCCGCGCCGCTTGGCGCCGGCCAATAGAGCTGAACGACGTGGAGGATATGCATCGGTGGTAGATGCTCCATGCAAAAGCGCGAAGGGTTTGTACGCAAAGGCACAAAGGTATTCTACATGCAAAGTCGCAACAATTGCTTATCTGTACTAACACCTCCAAAAGGCATCCCCACACCCCTTCCTACTCCATCCCCAAACATCCCTTTGCGTTTGTCCATCCCTTGGCGTTTGTTCATCCCTTCGCGCCTTTGCCCCCCTGCGCCTTCACATGTTACCCATTCAACTGGGCACGCAACGCTTCTGGCGTGGTGACGGGCAACAAGCAGGTGAACTGCTCACACAAGTAGGCAGTAGGTTGGCCATCAACCATACCGCGATCGGCAAACAAAGGGCTTAGCGCGGCAACGGGATCACCGGGTTCGGCGCGAGCGATGACCAGCCGAGGCCGATACGCCGCTCGTGCCTCGGCTACCAATGCCTGCGTGGCCGGATGATCAGGTGGTCCGATAATCGCCAGTTCGCGGATCGGGCCGATCGCTAGATCGGCGGCGCACAACATGCGGCCAAAACCGAGCGGGAAGCGGCTCAGCATTGGTGCAACTTGTTGCAAGACCTGTTCGGCCCGCGTGGCGTAGATTTCGCGCCCGGTGATGGCGTATAGCCGTAGCAAGGCCATCGCCGCCGCCGCCGACCCCGACGGGACAGCGTTGTCGCTCAGATCACGCGGGCGCGTCACCAAAGCCGGTTGGTCGCTGCCGGTATCGAAGAACATCCACGCTGGCGCATCCCAGAACAAATCGAGCATGGCGTTGGCCAGCTCGACCGCCGTCGCCAGATAGTTCGGCTCGCCGCTTGCGGCGTGCAGTTCGATCAGCGCATCGCACAGCAGCGCGTAATCATCGAGAAAACCGGCCGGGCCGGGCCGGCCGTCTTTCCAACTGCGCAACAGCCGGCCATCAGCTCGACGCAGATTGGTCAGCACAAAGTCGGCGCACTGCTGCGCAGCGGGCAAGTACTCTGGCACCCGCGCGCTGGCCGTCGCCAACGCCCGGATCGCCATGGCATTCCACGCCGTAATGATCTTCTCATCGCGGAAGGGGCGGGGGCGTTGTTCGCGGAAGGCGCGCAGGATGGGGCGGGCGCGCGCCACGGTCGCCTCGATCCGCTCGACCGGCACACCGAGCATCGCCGCCACCGCCGCTGGCGGGCGCGGCACGTACAAAATCGACTTACCCTCAAAATTGCCCTGCCGCGTCACCCCATAATACGCGCTGACCAGCGTCGCATCATCGCCGAGCGCCAACCGCAACTCATCCGGCGTCCAGACGTAAAATGCGCCCTCTTCGGCGTGGGCCGCGCCGGGCACCGGCAAGCTATCGGCGTCTTCACTGCTGAAGAATGCGCCGTCAGGGTGGCGCAGATCGCGCAGCATGTAGGCGAAGGTCTCATCGGCGATACGGGCCAAAAAGGGATCGCCGGTGACCAGCGCCGCCAGATGGTAGACTTCGGCCAGTAGCGCGTTGTCGTAGAGCATCTTCTCGAAATGGGGCACCAGCCAGCGCGCATCAACGCTATAGCGGTGGAAGCCGCCCCCGACCTGATCATACATCCCGCCGCGCGCCATCTGTTCGAGAGTCTGGTGGAGCATCGGCAAAGCCTGCACATCGCCGCGCAGATGGGCGCGCAGCAAAAACTCCAGCACCAGCGGCTGCGGGAACTTTGGCGCATCGCCAAACCCGCCGTACTGCGGATCAAACTCGCGCCCAATCTTCTCGGCGGCCGCCATTACGAGCGCCCCGTCTACTGAAGCAGTTTCGGGCAAGGGCTGGGCCAGCCGCTTGATATGATCAAGCAACTCGTGAGCGGAAGCGGTGACGTCGGCGCGGCGGGTGCGGTACGCCTCGGCAATCGAGAGCAATACCTGCCGCCAACTCGGCATGCGGTAACGGGCCGCTTTGGTGTCGGGTGGGAAGTAAGTGCCGGCATAAAACGGCGTGCCGTCGGGCAAACAGAAAACATTGAGCGGCCAGCCGCCTCTGCCGGTCAAAGCCTGCGCCGCCGCCATATAGATGCTATCGAGGTCGGGTCGCTCTTCGCGATCGACCTTGATATTGATGAAATGTTCGTTCTGGATCGCCGCCACCTCTGGATCGGCAAAGCTCTCGTGGGCCATCACGTGGCACCAGTGGCACGCGGCATAACCAATGCTCACCAGCAGCGGCTTATCCTCACGCCGGGCGCGTTCGAGCGCCTCTTCGCCCCACGGATACCAATCGACTGGGTTATCGGCGTGTTGTTGTAAATACGGGCTAGCCTCGTGAGCCAACCGATTGAGCGGACGTGCATCAGCGTTCATCGTTGCTCCTTTCGATAGTATGCACTGTCTGAATTGTAGCACATTCGTTACGGGTAGAACATATTTTCGGAAACATTCGACAAAACACCTCGGATCGGGTATAATACTAGATGGCAAACATCGCATCATAATGCGCTAAAACCGACTAACGGAGCAACCAATGGAAATCGGCATCGTCCGGCCTGTCAACATCACCAACGAGATGCGGACGGCCTACCTCAGTTACGCGATGAGCGTGATCGTTTCGCGTGCCTTACCTGACGCGCGCGACGGTCTCAAACCGGTGCAGCGGCGCATCCTGTATGGGATGTGGGATATGGGCTTCCGCAGCAACCAACCCTATAAGAAGAGTGCCCGTATTGTTGGCGACGTGCTCGGTAAAATGCATCCGCACGGCGACAGCGCGGTCTACGATGCGCTAGCCCGTATGGCGCAGCCGTGGAGCATGCGCTACCCGCTCATCGACGGCCAAGGCAACTTCGGCTCAATTGACGGCGATCCGCCGGCGGCGATGCGTTACACCGAAGCCCGTCTCGCCCCTATTGCCGAAGAGTTGCTCAGCGAAATTGAGAAAGATACGGTCGATTTCCGCGACAATTTCGACGGCAGCTACCGCGAGCCGGTCGTGCTGCCCGCCATCTTGCCCAACCTGCTGCTCAACGGCGCTTCCGGCATCGCGGTCGGCATGGCCACCAACATCCCGCCCCACAATCTCGGTGAGCTGTGCGACGCGATCGGCTATCTGATCGACAACCCGGAAGCGACGGTCGAAGAGTTGATGCAGATCATTCCCGGCCCCGATTTTCCCACCGCTGGGTTGATTTTGGGCACCGAAGGCATCTTGGCTGCCTACAGCACCGGTCGCGGCCAGATCACTTTGCGGGCCAAGACCCACATCGAAGAGGCGGGCCGCGGCGCGTTTATGATCGTCGTCACCGAGCTGCCGTATCAGGTGAATAAGGCCCGCCTGCAAGAACGCATCGCCGAGTTGGTTAAAGACCGCAAGATCGAGGGCATCCGTGATGTGCGCGACGAGAGTGATCGCAACGGCATGCGGCTGGTGATCTTGCTCAAGCAAGACGCACAGCCCAAGAAGGTGCTTAATGCGCTCTATAAGCATACCCAGATGCAGACCACCTTCGGCATCAATATGCTGGCGCTGGTCGAGCATGGCCGCCAACCGCGCGTCTTGACCCTCAAGCGACTACTGCAAGAGTATATCAACCACCGCCAAGAGGTCATCCGTCGCCGCACTGAGTTTGATCTGGCTCGTGCGCGCGAACGTGCCCATATCCTCGAAGGCTTGAAAATCGCACTCGATAACCTCGATGCGGTAATCCAGACCATCCGCGACTCGCGCACCGCCGAGAGTGCGCGCAACAACTTGATCCGCAACTTCTCGCTCACTGAGCGGCAGGCGCAGGCGATTCTCGATCTGCAACTGCGCCGGCTGGCTGCACTCGAGCGCAAGAAGATCGAGGACGAGTACCGCGAGGTGATCAAGCTGATCGCCGAACTCGAAGATATTTTGGCCAATCCGCGCAAGGTACTGCATCTGATCCAAGAAGACCTTGCCCGTCTGAAAGAGAAGTACGGTGATCCGCGCCGCACCCGCATCATTCCCGATGTCACCGGCGAGGTTAGCGACGAGGATCTGATTCCCGATGTGCGGGTGATGATTACCCTCACCGACCGCGGCTACATCAAGCGCCAATTGCCCGACGCTTACCGCACCCAGCGTCGCGGTGGGCGCGGCATCAAGGGTATGCTCACCCGTGAGCAGGATATCGTCCGCCACTTATTGACCTGCAATTCGCTCGATAATCTGCTCTTCTTCACCGACCGCGGCAAGGTCTACCAACTCAAGGCCCACGAAGTGCCCGACAGCTCGCGTACAGCCAAAGGCCTGCCACTGGTTAACCTTGTGTCGCTCGAACCGGGTGAACAGGTGACTTCGATGCTAGCTGTGCGCGAGTTCGATGCCGAGTATCTGGTGATGGCGACGGTGCGCGGTAAGATCAAGCGCACCCAACTGCGCGAGTATAGCCAAGTGCGCTCGAACGGCCTGATCGCAATCGGGTTGGAAGAGGGCGATGTGCTTGGCTGGGTGCGGGTTAGCAACGGCCACGAAGACATTTTGCTTACTACGGCGCGTGGTCAAACGTTGCGTTTCGAGCAGAGCGAGGTGCGCCCGATGGGCCGCCCGGCAACCGGCGTGATCGGCATCAATCTCGCTGAGGGCGACCGGGTGGTGAGTATGGACTTGGCTGAGGAGGGATCCGATTTGCTAGTCGTCACCGCTCGCGGCATCGGCAAGCGCACTGCCCTGAGCGAGTATCCGGTCAAGGGGAGAGCGACCGGCGGTGTAATCACGATCAAACTGCGCAACGAGCAGGATGAGGTGGCCGCAGCGGCTGTAGTGCGTGAACATTCGCTGCTGACCTTCATCACCAACAGTGGCATGGTGATGCGCACCAGCGCCAGCGAGATCTCGCGCTTGGGCCGGGCCACCCAAGGCGTTACGGTGGTGAACGTCGCCGCTGGAGATCGCGTTGCCGCCCTCTCGGTCGAAGATCCCGACGAGAACGGCAATGGCAACGGCGCCGCACCGACACTTATCGACCCAATGGGCTAACCCGTAGCGAGCATGTTGCCCCAACAAGCTGTACGGGCGGGTTTGCGACCCGCCCGTATTGTTGCTTCTACGCCACACTATCATCGCATCCTGTTACTTGCTACCCATTATCCTGTATCCGGAGTCGGCGTCGGCTCAACTTCCGGCGACGGTTCTGGTTCAGGGGTAGGGGTCGGCGTGGGAACCGGTACAATTGTCACCGTAACTTCAGGTGGGTCGCCAACAATGCTCACTCCACTCGGCAAGGCGGGGCGTACCGCAAACTGATAGATACCCGGGCCAAGGGTACTAAGGTCGAGCTGCACCACCAGCGGCGCTGAAGCAAGCGCACTGAGCTGCGCACTCGTGCCAGCAAAGGTCATCTCAACCACATTGGGCCGCACCGAAGCCTGCAAATCGCGATTCAAACCGGTAAAGATTACTTCCACCGGCAACCGCGCCTGAAACGGCAACGGGATGGGATCAATCTTGATCGTCACTTGCACTGCATCCGGCTCACCCTGCGCCGGCGATGTACCAGTCGGAATAATGAGCGGTACAATCCGCACCAACGTCTCGCGGGCATCACTAATATCAATAGCTTCGGTTTGCAACAAGCTAATGGCATCGAGCGGGCCAGAACTGCCGGTCAGCGTAATCAGCGGTGGTTTCACCTCAATCCCGGTCACAGCAAAACCCGGCGCTGGGGAACCAATCACGATCGGCGATACCGGAACTAAGCGCAAACCGACCACCGGATTGATCGGAATGATGACAGTAATCGAGGCTGGCCGCACCTGCACGCCCTCAACCGGTTGATTGTTGGCATCAATCGGGGTAAGACTGAGAGGCGCGATATACGTAGCGCGCAATTGGGCGATATTCGCTACCGTGCGCACTGCCACGACTCGCTGCACCCGGCTCTGGGGGCCGCTGATCGTCACCATGCTAATGGGTTCGCCATTGTAGCGCAATTCTGGCGTACCCCGTTCGAAACTAAAGGGCGGCGAGCCAAAGATTTCCAGATTAATCGGTGCCATCACCGTTTCAACCGGTTCCAGCCGCACGCTAATCGCCGTTGGTTCCACACCGCCAGCAGGAACGCTAAACGAGAGATTGCTGCGCGTCGGCTGGACATTGATCGGCACCAGATGATCACCGGGGCCAAGGCCGCTCAGATCGGCCACCACCCGAATATCCACTGGGCGTAATTCCGAGCGTTGGCGGCGGTCGGTGCGCAGAGTGACATCAATCGAGGGAAAGGTTGTTGTGGGCAGACCATTGGCGTCAACGATGATCAAATGATCGGCCAGACCGACAATTTGCAGCGTGAGATCCTCAAATCGGGCTGTCTCTTCTGGGTTCTCGCTGAACGAGACAAAGGACCAGAGGGCAAAACTCAGGCCAATGGCCAACAACATCCGTAAGACAATCGAGCGCACTCCGTTCATGCCGCCCTCTTCGCTTCCGATTCTAGCGGCACCTGCATCAGATCGGCCAGCATCGTCCGCAGTCGCGCTTCGGTTAGATAGCTCACCAACCGGCCATCACTGACCAGAGAAATCGCGCCGGTTTCTTCTGAGACCACCACTGCTAGCGCGTCGGATTGTTCAGTAATTCCTTTGGCGGCGCGATGGCGCGTGCCATAGCGGCGCGGCCCGGAGATATCTTCACTGAGCGGCAATACCACATTCGCAGCCAAAATGCGATTGCCGCGAATGATCACCGCCATATCGTGGAGGGGCGAATTGGGGTAGAAAATATTTAGCAGCAGCGGCACTGAAATCCGCGAATCGAGGATGACCCCACGATCAGCAAACTCCTGCAACTGGGTACGCCGCTCAATCACCATCAACGCCCCGACCCCCTGCTGTGAGAGTTGGGCAGCGGCGCGGCTAATGACCGTAATCGTTTCGAGCAATTCCGAGCGGTTAGCGCCGCCAAATGGCCGGCCAAACAGATCGCTCGAACGGCCAAGACTTTCGAGCGCGCGCCGCAATTCTGGCTGAAAGAGCACGGGAATGGCCACAATCAAGGCTGGTGAAATCACGTTGACCACTAGCCAATTCAGCAACGTCAGGCGATCGCTCGCAATCGACGGCATGAGGAAGGCAATCGCCAACAAAATACCGACACCGCGCAGCAACTGCACGGCACGGGTGCCGCGCACAATGCCGAGCAGCCAATAGAAAAAGGCCGCAACGATCAGGATGTCGATTAGCGTAAAGGGCGAGGTGAGCGGATTCAGCCGCGCCCAGAGACGCTCAAGCTCTACCATCATCAACTCTGTGGCGGCGCCGGCTTCCGTTGCTCAAGCATACGATTGGCGGCGATCAACAGTGCTTCTACCCGTTCGGTTTCGACTCCCGGCATCTTAAGCATCCGCCGGCAAAGCTGGACCGCCTGCCCGTACTCTTCACGCCGCATGAGCATCTCATACAGCATATAGTAGGCATCCAGATCTTGCTGGTCGAGGCCGATAATCTGGTGCAATTCAGCGATCGCGTTGTCGTAATCACGCTGTTGGGCAAAAATGCGGGCAATTTGCTTCTTCTCTTTAATCGCCTCTTTGGTGCGGCGCGCCAACGTATGCATCAAGGCTAACCATTGGCGCGCATCAATATCGTTAGGCGCAATCTGCACGATCCGATCGTATATCTCGCGAGCACGCTCGTGATTATTCAGCATCCAATAGGTCTGCGCCACTTCCTGCAACGAGGTTACCGCATCTTTCAACTGGCCAGCGCGCTTTTGCAACTCGCTGACTCGCACCAATCCTTCCAAGCCTTGGTCGAGGTAGCCGCGCCGCAATTGCATACGAGCTAGCCGGCTGCTCATCCCGATATGGTTCGGGGCAAGTTGCACCGCCGATTCAAGGGCTTCAATTGCTCGATCGAGCTGTTGATGCTCTTCGTAGTAGGTTGCGAGTTCATCAAGCTGGGCCAACGCTTCAGCCAATTTCCCTTGCCGGAAATAGACGTTAGCTAGTTTGGTATAGATCGCCCGATCATATGGCAACAGCTTTTTGGCTTCGAGCAATGCTTGTTCGGCGCCGGCCAAATCCTCGCTCATCGCGTAGGCTTCAGCCATCCGGCGCACAAGATCACCGCGTGAGGGCGGAATGGCAAAGGGATGGCGGAGCGACGGTTCAGGCGTCGTTTGTGCGGCAACAGCTTGCCCTCGCCGTAACTGATCAAGCGCCGCCTCGGCTTGGCCCAGAGCAATGTAGCTATCGGCTGCCGCGCGATAGACCAACGCCAGCGGCAAGATTGGGTCAGGCTCGCTCGTCAGCAAAATCTGAGCTTGTTCCAATTCCATCAGCGCTAGATGGTGCTGCTCATGCTGTTGCTGGATAATCGCCAGCATATAGTGCAGCAAGGCCCGATCGACGATCAACAAAGCTGCGCGATACTCGGCTTGCACAGCGGTAAATTCGCTCGGGCGCTGGCGCAACTGGGCCAGCACGGTCGCCAACGAATCCCAGATCACGGCCGGTTGTTCGCCCATCAAGGCCAGTGTAATGTTCAGCCGGGCCAAGGTCACCGGATCATCTGGTGAACCTAGCTCAAGCGCCTGCCGGAACTCATCGAGCGCCGCTTCAAACCGCTCGAGCTTGAGCAAAGCCAAGCCATATTGGGCATGCACCTCGCGATGTTTGGGCGCCCATTGCAGCAAGCGACGAAACTCCTCGAGCGCCTTATTGGTTTGACCAAGGCGGAAGTAGGTGTTGGCAACTTGCAACAATTGGGTCACCGCCTCATCGACGCGCCCAGTCTGTTTCAACAATTCGGCCAGCTTCGAGCGCGCATTGACTGTATCGGGCGACAACTCGATAAAACGGAAGTAGACATCAATCGCTTTTTCCGCCTCACCTCGCACCCGATACGTCTCGATCAACAACTGGTACTTCGCCAGTGCCTCTTCAGGCCGGCCCTGCCGCTCGTAGATTTCGCCCATGCGGAGATGGATCGGCAGGTACTCGACATTGTGATGGATCACTTCCATACAGGCGTCGAGCGCGGCATCCAGCAAACCCTGTTCGAGGTAGGTGCCGCTGAGTTCCAGCCATCCAGCCGTGACTTCATCAAGACCGGTTGGATCGAGGGGGGTTGGCGGTGGAAATTCCGGTTTCGGCAGCGCTGCCGGCACGCTCAGGCGCTCGATGATCGGTAACTGTTCAGGGGTTGCGACAACGCTCGGCGGCGCCGATTCATCCTCTGCCTTCTTCGCCGACCGGAGGAAATCGGTGATGGGCCGAATTTTCCCCCACCGCTCGCTCTCAGCATCAATTAACGGCGGTTCAGGCGGGGGTGGCGGTGGCTGAGGTTGTAAGACGCCAGTGCCGATCGTGCGCAGCTTAGCGAACATATTGCGATCGGCCAGTTCTTTGGCCCGGTTTTTGAATTCAGCGGCCCGATCGCGTCCCCATCGCTTGCTGACCAAAAAGTCGGCCAAGGTGCCGTAGAGGATTGAAGCGCGGGCCAAATCGCCAATCTGCTCGTAAATAGTGGCCGCACTCTCGTACATCGCGATCAGGTCATCAACCTCAGCCTTCCCGATCGTTTCTAGATCGACAAGGCTAATAGTGGTTTCAAATTCCTGCGCTGCCTGCGGCAACTGGCCGAGCGCTTGATAAACCTGACCCAAAGCAAAGTGGGCTGAAAGGGCATACTCTGGATCGCCGGCTGCACGGGTTAGCACACCTACAGCCGCTTTTAGGTCACCGCGGGCTTGGTAGAGCAAGCCAAGCGAATAGAGCACATCGGCCCGTTCGAGACCGGCCTGCAGTGCTTGCTCATAGAGTGCAACGGCCCGTTCTTCATCGCCGGCTTGCTGGCAAGCGATCGCCTCGGCCACGAACTGTTCGGGTTGCGTAGCCGAACCGCGCAACATCCCGGTAGGATGAGAAGGTCGCAAACTACTAGTTCCACGAATGGGCGGCGCCCCAGTCTGCCCGCCGAGTTGCTCGCGCAGGCGCGCCGCCAATTCACGCGCGATACGATGGTTCGGCACAAGGCGCAACGCCCATTCAACTTCTTGCAACGCAGCGCCGGGATCGTTCTGAGCAATGAGACGTTGCGCTAATTCGAGATGAGTCTCGGCGGCTTCGGCCATGGCGCCAATATCTTCGTAGAGTTGGGCTAACCGGCGACGTTGATCGTCAAGTTCTGGCTGCAACGCGAGCAATTCGCGCAACGCTTCAGCAGCTTGCAGCGTGCGCCGCTGCGCGCTGTGCAGATCGGCTAGTACGCTGTACGCCTCGACAGCAGCCGCAGTCTCACCCTGCCGGCGGTAACACTGGGCAATGTAGTTGATATAAAACGCATTGTTCGGATCGGCCTCGTGTAGATCGCCAAAGGCTTGGAGCGCCTTATCCAGCCGGTTGGTCTGGAACAGAGCGACTGCGGCGGCAGTGCGCGCCTCCACATCTTGCGGAAACTCTTGCAATGCCCGTACCGCCGCGCGCAGCGCGTCTTCCCAACGCCCTTGCGTCGATGCCTCACGGCACTGTTCCATCGCCCGATCGAAGATTGCCCGGTTGCCTGCCATAGCGCTCTTTCCACTTCTACCGGCGCTACTTCCCCAACAACAGCAGGATCAGCGCCTTCTGCACGTGGAGACGGTTTTCCGCCTGCTCAAACACGACTGATTGCGGCCCCTCGATCACCTCAGCCGTCACCTCTTCACCACGGTGTGCCGGCAAACAGTGCATCGACAGCGCATGCGGCGCGGCATGGGCCATTAACGCCGCATTCACTTGATACGGCGTAAAGACCGGCCGGCGGCGGGCCGCTTCGTGCTCTTGGCCCATCGAGGCCCATACATCAGTATACACTGCATCAGCACCGCTCACCGCCTCTACCGGTGAGGTGGTAATGGTCAACGTGGCGTCGTGCTCGCGGGCCAACTGCTCGGCCAGTTCGGTGATATCAGGCGCCGGGCGGTAATCGAGCGGGCAACCCACCCGCACATTGACCCCCAACGTCGCCCCTAATAACATCAACGAATGGCAGACGTTATTTCCGTCGCCGACGTAGGCCAGCGTCAGCCCTTGCAGGCGGCCAAACCGCTCGCGGAGGGTCAGCATATCGGCTAGCGCTTGGCAGGGGTGTTCACGGTCGGAAAGGGCGTTAATCACCGGTACGGTTGCGTAGCGGGCAAGGGTTTCCACCGTGGCGTGCTTGAAGACCCGGGCCGCAATCACTGCTACCCAACGGCTGAGGTTACGGGCGACGTCGGGCACGCTCTCGCGCCCGCCCATATCGATATCGTTGGCCGAGAGATAGGAAGGATGGCCACCGAGCTGGGTCATGCCTGCCTCAAACGCCACCCGCGTGCGCAACGAGGGTTTCTCGAAGACGAGCGCCAACGTCTGGCCTAACAAGGGCCGATCATCGGTAATGCCGGCGCGCCATGCTGCCTTGAGGGCCGCCGCCCGATCGAGCAGGGCTTCAGCTTCGGCACGGCTGAGGTCGGCTGCCGAAAGAAAATGGCGTAGGGTCATGGTGCGATGCTTTCTGTTCTCCTCGATCGTGCGCCAAGCGTTACCGTTGCGAACGGGAATGGTCACTCCGTCGCCGGCGCGGATGATACCGTTGTTCAAGGCTCAGGCGACGATAATCACCAGCCTCGATCAAGATCCGCTCGCGGCAGATGGCCGCGTCAAACATTCGGGAGAGGATGCGCGGATCAATGTCCTTCGGGTCACGATTGCTGGTGATCACCGTCGGTAGAGCATAATTATACCGATGGTTCATGATCTGGTAAAGTTTTTCCCGCGCCCACGGCGTTGTGTTTTCTGTTCCCAGATCGTCGAGGATCAACAGTGGCACATCGCGCACCAGCTCGAAACGTTCATCGTAGGCCGTTTCCGAGTTGGGGCCGAAGGTCGAACGGAGATGATCGAGCAGGTCGGGTACGACGGTAAAAAGTACCTGTGTATGGCGATCAAGCGCCTCGTTGGCAATTGCCGCCGCGAGGTGGGTCTTGCCGCAGCCATAGCCGCCAAACAAAACCAGCCAGCCCTGCGGATTCTGCGCATATTCGTAGGCGCGGGTAAAGGCCCGCTGCACGCCGGGTACGGTGCGATCAAACGTTGCAAAGGTTTTGTCGCGCAACGGGGTTAGATTCGAGAGCCGCTCCAGCTCTTCAAACCGGCGGCGCTCCTTCTCGGCCTGCTTGCAACGGCAGGTGATGAGCACGCCGAAGTTAGGATCGCCATACGGCACATCGAGGGTATAATAACCAGCCCCGCGACAGATCGGGCACACCGTCTCAGAGGTCGCTCTCGTCGCTTCCGCGGCGGAAGAGGTATCCGAGTTGTCCGCTGGTGTATTTTTCAATATCGATAGGTCGTCCGGTCTGATACGGCGCAGATTCTCGTCCATTGGCGGCCCACCTCTCCAGCATGCGCTGAATGTAACGCCACGAACGTGCGTTGGCCCGCACTGCCTCACGAATAGCGTCTTCGAGCCATTCGGCCGGGTAGCGGGCGCTGGCAGCGCGCAATTCTTCCAGCAACAATGGCGTCACTAGCCCGATATTTTGTTCGTACAACTCGATCAAGCCCGGCCGCTCGCTCAGCTCATCAGCCGGCGGCGCAATCCCACTCGCGGCCACTTGCTCGGCCCATGCACGATTGGCTGGCGTGTTGATTAAATACCAACTACGCACGCGCCCATCGAGCGGCTCGACCAGATGCAACACCGTGCCGCGCCTCACCGCCGCCGCCAACCCCTCGTCGAGCAACTCCTCGAACGAGCGGAGCGAGCTGAGCGCCTGTAACGAGCGCCGCAAGAGATCATCGCTGCGCAAGTCATCCCAACTGATCCGGCGTGGGCGGCTCCGCAAGCGGCTCAGCCGGTAAAACAGGTGGAGCGTGACTTTGATCTCGCTCGGTTTCGTGATCGCCGGCAGTACGTCGGTAAAAAACTCCGGCGGGATACCGGTGAGCCGTTCGGTGGTAAAGCCGTTGAATGCCATACTGCTCCTGCTGCCGGAAGGCGTTGGTTGCTGCCGCTCAGCTCGCATGATACCGTGCTTTGGCTTTCCATGCTACCACATCTCCCTTTGTCCAGACTTTGGACAAAATCTGTGCAAAGTATTGACAAAAACTGTGAAAGGCCATATAATTTGTACAGCAAACCTTTCTGGTTGCAAGTTGCTTGCCATATTATGAGGGTTCTATCCATGAAACGCCGCTCACCGCTCTTCTTCATCTTCTTGACCATTTTCATTGACTTGCTCGGTATCGGCATTGTGCTGCCGCTGCTGCCCGAATATGCCAAAATCGTCGAACGTTCAAGCTGGCCGTGGCTGGCTGATAACCGCGCGCTAATTGTTGGCGCGCTAACTGCTTCATACGCGCTGATGCAATTTCTCTTCGCGCCCATTCTCGGCGCGCTTAGCGACCGCTTTGGCCGCCGCCCGGTGCTGCTCTTCAGCCTGTTTGGCGCTGGTCTCAGCTATCTGGTCTTTGCATTGGCCGAGCATTTGACCTTCCTTGGCGTAGAGACTGTGATAGGGTTGTTGTTCCTTGCCCGCATTGCCGCCGGTATCACCGGCGCTAGTATCAGCACGGCGCAAGCTTACATCGCCGATGTTACCCCGCCCAACGAGCGCGCACGCGGCTTGGGTATGATCGGCGCGGCATTCGGCCTCGGCTTTATGCTTGGCCCGGCCATTGGCGGTCTGCTGTCTAACGTTAGTTTGCAGGCGCCGATGTTCTTCGCCGCTGCGCTCAGCTTCGCCAATTTCGCCTTCGGCTTCTTCCGCCTGCCCGAGTCGTTGCCGCCTGAGAAGCGCGCCCGAACGGTGTCGCGCAACTTTAATCCTGTCAGTCGGTTGGTTGCGGTCGCCGGCGATGCCCGCGTCCAGCCCTTTATTCTCGGCAGCGTGCTGCTGAACCTCGCCTTTGCCGGTTTGCAAAGCAACTTCGCCGTCTACAGCGATGTGCGCTTCGGGTTTGGTCCACAACAGAATGCGCTCGTCTTTGCCTTTATCGGTTTGATCGCGGTGATTGTGCAAGGCTTTCTGATCCGCAAGCTAGTGCCGCAATTTGGTGAGGCGCGGCTGGCTATCGCTGGCTTGACGCTAATGACGATTGGGTTCATCGCTACTGGATTGGCTACGGCGGCATGGATGCTCTTTCCAGCAGTTGGTTTGGTTGCCCTCGGTAGCGGTATGGTTACGCCGTCGCTAACCAGCCTTGTTTCGCAATCGGTGCTGGCAACTGAACAGGGTACAACTCTTGGCGGTGTGCAGGCCTTCACGAGCCTCACTATGGTCTTCGGGCCATTGCTGGCCGGCATGGTGTTCGACCTAATTGGGCCGAGTGCGCCGTACCTGATCGGCGCCGGGTTGTTGGTCAGCGCCTTAGCAGTCTTGTTTGGTACGCTGCGCAACCGGTTGCTTAAGCTGCCCCAGCCGATCACAACGAATGCTACCGCCGAGGTGGCGGTGCATACCGACTAGTGAACTTCATAGTACAGAGTGTGGCAGTAACCTGCCGCACTCCCAACCCTGTACTGTTACCTTGCCCGGTTGCGTTCGAAAAAATCGCCAATTCCTCACATTTCGGTGTCTATACCTATTGACATATCTGTGCAACAATGCTATGCTAACTGTGCAAAGCATTGACAATACCAGAGACAGGAGAATTCCATGATTAAAGTAGGACGGCGCTGCCACATCGAGGGGGTCACGCCTGAGCAGGTGTTCACAACGTTGTCGGATCCTAGTTTGGTTAGCCAGATTTTGCCGCGTGTGCAAAAAACCGAGTTGCTAGATCGTGACGATGTGGCTCGCCATGCTCGCCTCGTCACCTATATGTCGATGGGTGGCTTATTTGGCACCATCCGCTGCGAAGGTGACCTAGTGTGGCAAGACAACCGCGAGATTGTGTTTACGGTGCGCACGCCGCTGCCGGTTGAAACGCGCTGGGTGATTAGTCAAGCCGTCAACGGCACTGATATTCAAGTGGTCATGGGCATTGACCTTGCGCCGATGCTGGGGATGATGGCATCGTTCGTGCCTGAGAAGACGGTCGCTGATATGCTTGGTGCTGATTTGGAAACCGCCCTGCGCGGCCTCGCTCGTCACACTCGCCAATCGCTGTCAGCCCGCGCTGCTGCCTGAGTAACACCCTTCCTGTCTCTGGTATAATCGCAGAGCGCCATTGCAATGGCGCTCTGCGATCTTTATTTTGCCGCTCCGGCGTAGAGTCGGGGGATGACTATGATCGACCTCATGCAGATCGGGCTTGGGTTCATTCTCAGCATTGCAATCGGCGGCGTCGCTTTTGCCCGTCGCTCGCTGAGTGAAAGTGGCTGGTTGGGCGCGGTGTTGGTCGGAACGCTTACGTTTGGCTTTGGCGGCTGGCCATGGGGATTAACGCTGATCGTCTTCTTTGTTACGAGCAGCATTCTCTCGCACTATAAAGAATCGATCAAAGAGCGGCGGGCTGCCGAGAAGTTTTCCAAGGGCGGCAGACGCGATTTCTTCCAGACCATCGCCAATGGCGGATTGGGCGCGCTCTGCGCGGTCGCGTTTGCGCTCAGCGGCCAGCCGTGGTGGCTGCTCGCAGCCTTCGTTGGCCTGATGGCAACAGTGAATGCTGATACGTGGGCCACCGAACTCGGCGTGCTCAGCCCGCACCAACCGCGCCTGATCACCACCCGCCAGCCGGTGCCGCCGGGCACGTCGGGCGGTGTTACCATGCTCGGCACCTCGGCTGCTGCAGCCGGTGGCCTCATTATCGGGCTGGCGATGTTTGGCTTTAGCGCGCTCGCCACGCCGGGTGACCCCTTACCGTGGTGGATGATCCCCGCCGGTCTGATCGGTGGCTTGGGCGGTGCCCTGTTTGATAGTTGGCTCGGCGCGACTGTCCAAGCTATTTATGTCTACCCAGACGGGCGCGAAACTGAGCGCCGGGTGGCTCGCGACGGCACCCCTAACCGATTCCTACGCGGCTGGCGCTGGATGGATAACGATCTGGTGAATTTGATTAGCTCGGTCGGTGGAGCGATCATCGCGATTGTCATCGCGATGATCGCCGGGGGCGTGCGGTAGGAGGGGCATTGCGCCGCGATGCCCCTCCTACCGTGCCCGCCGCAAGAGCACTAAACCCGCCACAATCATCAACACCGGGAACAGCAACGAGAGATTGACTCCCAATTGATCGAGCAGAATCAATCCGCCAACCCCAATCAAGATCAAACCAAGCAGGCTCCAGTTCCGCCGCCGTGGCGGCGTGGTCGCCAGATTGACTGTCTCACCAACTGCTGGCCCGCTGATCGGTTGGCCCGTCAGCGGATCAAACCGATAGCTCGGATCAGGTGCATACCCTACTCGTGCTTGCCCACCGCTTTGAGTTTGGCGGGCAAAGACCTCTTGGTTAGCCGGGGTTGTACCGCTGGCCGATGGGGTAAACGGCGTTGTCGGGGTCTCTTTCGGCATCACAATCCAGAGCACGAGATAGATCGGCAAGCTAATACCGTTGATGAAAAAGACCAGCACAAAGATGAGGCGGACGATCACTGGGTCAACAGCAAAGTATTGCGCCAGCCCGCCACAGACGCCGCCAATCATCTTGTCGGTGCTGCTGCGCGTGAGTCGAGTCTGCATAGATCACTCCTTCCCGCCGGGGCGCATGAGGCGCGCCTGCATGCTCTGGCGATATGACGTCGGCAACGCCGGATTGTTGCACCTTCCCGCCGGTTCTTATGCCTGCATCTGCGCTAACGCCTCCCGGTAAACCGGAAATGTATCGTGCCAGAGCACCATGCGCACCAGCGCCGGGGTCTGATGGAGCTGCAAATCTTCGCGGAGCGCGCGCAAGACCAACGGTGCTGCGCGCTCGACCGGGAATCCGTAGATGCCGGTGGCGATGCTAGGGAAGGCGATACTGTCCAGACCGTATTGGCGAGCCAACGCGAGACTGGCATGGTACGCGCTTATCAACAGCCGGTCGGCTTCTTCCGGTGCATAACGGCTAAAGATGGGTCCTACCGCGTGAATCACATACCGCGCCGGCAAAGCAAAACCGGGGGTAATTCGCGCCTCGCCGGTTGGGCAGGGAGCCACCGAGTTGCACGCCTGCTGCATCTGCTCGGCGCCAGCCGCGCGGAAGATTGCGCCGCATACCCCGCCGCCTTGCTGCAACGCCTCATTGGCGGCATTGACAATCGCATCGACCGCTTGCGTGACGAGATCCCCCTCAACCAGTTCAATCCGAGATTGGCCCACCTGCAGCGAGAGAACCTGAGCCATTGCGCGCCTCCTTGGCTTGCCTACAGCTTGTTCGATGTCGTATGTAACGAAGAAATGTAGCAGACCATGCGGAGTTTGTAAACCACTGTCGTCAAACGTGATCGTAGGTGCAGCGCTGCTGTACGTCGGGACGCGCTTGCCCATTGCGCACCGCCGGAGACGGCTGCGCCATCTCCCCCGATTCGCCACATCCTTTGCAACATTTACGCGCGCGCAACGTATCTTGTCGTAAAAGAATCCAGCTAGTTCCACGAGGTCACAATGCCACCATCACCGCTCAATCCCCTGCTCAGTAACATTACCGGTGTTTTCCGGCAGTTGGCCCACACCGCTCAGCATGTCGTACAACCAAACGACATCATCAAGGCACCGACCGCCCTGCTCGCGCCTGAACGTCGGGTGGCGCTGCTGATCGACGGCGAAAACTGCCCAGCCACTTACGCCGAACAGGTCATGCGCCACCTTGCCCACGAATATGGCGCAATCGTGGCGCGCCGGGTCTATGCCAACTGGTCATTGCCCAATAACTACAGTTGGATCGAGCCGGTGGCGCGCTACAATCTGCGCCCCATCCATCATGGCCGGGTGGCGACGAACAAGAACGCAATCGACATCTTGCTCACCGTTGAGGCAATGGAGCTGCTCTGCCAAGAGCAGATCACCTGTTTTTACCTCGCCGCCAGCGATAGCGACTACACACCGCTGGTCAACCGCTTGCGCGCTGCCGGCGCTGAAGTGATCGTGATCGGTAATGGCCATACGTCCGACTCCTTGAAAGAAGCGTGTAACCGCTTTATCCCGCTGGCCAAACCAGAACCGGCCAAGAGCGGCGAGAGTATGGGTGAGAGCGGCATTCAAGCTGCAAGCCTCGCACCGCTGCACAATATGCCCGCCATAACGCAACCGACCCAAGCTCTCCCTCTGCCATCATCCCTCACCACACCCACCTCTACTGGCGCGTTTGCATCCTTGGTTAGTGACACAAGCCCCTCTACCCAATCTTCCCCGTCACCAGCAGAGGCGTCTCCGACACCGGTCACGATCCGCCCCTTGCCCGACGCTGCGCTCCTGATAGTGCAAATCCTGCAATACATCAGCAGACGAACTATCGAAGGATGGGTTGGTGTAGGTGTGCTCGGCCAACAACTGCGGCGTATCGACCCAACCTTCACTGCCAATCAGTCTGGCTACAATAAGCTATCACAACTGATTGCGGCGTGTGCGATCGAATATCCACGCTTCTTCGAGACACGGGAAGTGACACATAACCAACTCGATGTCCGACTCAAGGTGAGGGTATCTGTCTTTGGTTGAACAATTGGCCAACTGCCCACCAACCCTTCATTTGTGCTATCATGGCGTTGCAAAAACCGCGCGATCACGTTTTACAACCTGCGTCAAATATGATAGGATCAAGTTAACAACAACTCTACCCAACACAGGAGGACATGACCATCGAGACCGGAATGATTGCCCGCCGCATCGTCGAGCTGGTCGAAGACAAGCAGGCCCACGACATTATGCTGCTTGACATTCGTCCGCAGACAACCATCGCTGATTACTTCATCATCTGCACCGCCGACAACGATCGGCAGATGCGCGCGATCATCGACCACATCGACGAGAAGATTTCGATCGAGCACGGGTTAAACCCGCGTATCGAGGGGAGCGCCGACACCGGCTGGATCGTGCTCGACTATCGCGATATCGTCGTGCATATCTTTAGCCAGAGCCAGCGTGAGTACTATCGGCTCGAGCGCCTCTGGAGCAAGGCGATGCCGGTAGTCGTCGTACAGTGAGGAGTATTATGGGCAAGGAGACTACGCGGCGCAGAGCGGCGTCGCGACGCAAGCGGTTTGTATTGTTCGCCAGCGGCGCTGCGCTTGGCAGCGCGCTCGGCCTCATTGCCGGATCAGTCCTGACCTTCTGGCTAGGTGAGGGAGCGCTGCGCGCTATTCAGCGCGGTCTGCGCCGGCTCGGCGGCGATGATGGACGACCGCATTTTGACCTGCTGATGCAGTAGGCTATGCCGAATCGGGTAACGATGGAGTTGCCTGCAAGCGGATGCTCTCCGGTTGTCTGAGCATAGAAGGCGACTCTGGCGTTAGCATGCGCCAGAGTCGTTTGTATCAGCGAGAGGAGTGTGCATGGATCTGGAAGGAAAAGTGGCGATTGTCACCGGCGGAACCGGCGGGTTAGGAGTTGCGGTGGTGGAACGGCTGCTTGGCGCCGGTGCAACCGTAATCACCCCCTATGTTAATAAAGCGGCATTTGCGCAGTTACGCGAGCATTGCCCCACCGTGATTGGCACATGCGTCGATCTGACCGATGAAGCGGCGGCCAAGGCGGCCTATGACGCGATTGTGGCGACGCATGGCGGCATTGATATTCTGGTCAATTCAGCCGGCGGCTTCGCCGGCGGTGCGCCGGTGCATCAGACACCATGGTCACTCTGGCAAAGCCAGCTCGACATCAACCTCAAGACGGCGGTCATCTCGTGCGCAGCGGCGATCCCCCACATGATCGCGCGCGGCGGCGGCGCGATCGTCAATGTCAGCAGCCGCACCGCCACCCAAACCGGCGCCAACCTTGCCGCTTACGCCGCTGCCAAGCGCGCCGTGCTGCAACTAACCGAAGCGCTCGCCGCCGAACTCCTCCCGCACAATATTACTGTCAACGCCGTGCTGCCAAGTGTGATCGACACCCCCACCAACCGGGCAGCCATGCCCACTGCCAATCACGATCTCTGGGTTAAACCAGCCGAGATTGCTGCGGTGATCCATTTTCTCGTTGGCCCGAAAGCGCGCATCATCAGTGGCGCCGCTATTCCGGTGTACGGTAAGGCATAACCTCTCAGCGTTGAACCAGAACGAGGGCTGTGTACGGGCAGACGTAACCTCCTCTAGCTGCCAACGCTCTGCCCAACACCTAGCCTCGGCTTGACACCCTTATTCCCCTGCCCTACAATCACTCATAGCCCCGTTGCAACGTGACCAAGCTGTCAGCAATCATCTCATATGAGGTTGGTATGCCATCCGACGAGCAGACCTTGCTGCGCGAGCTTAACGATCTGCGCCAACGGTATGCCATGCTCGTGCGCGCTTTGCGTTTGATGATCTACGACTACGATGTTGCTACCGGTGTGATTTCGTGGAGTGGCGAAACTGAATATGTCTGTGGGCGCACCATCAATGAGCTTGACGGTGGTATTGCTCAATGGGAAGCGTTGATCCATCCCGAAGACCGTGAACGGGCGTTGCAACTGTTGGGTGAGGCTGAGACGAAGCTGAGCGAGTATGACATCGAGTATCGCTTCCAGCACAAGAACGGCTCGTATGTATGGATTCTCGACCGTGGTTACTTTCTTGCCGGCCCTGACGGCAAAGCGGCGCGGATGGTCGGTATGATGCAGAACATTAGCGAAATCAAGGCGATTGAGTTCGAGCGGCTGCGTATGCAAGAAGAGATTATCGCTGCGCAAGAGCGAGCGCTGCGCGAGCTGAGCACGCCGCTGGTGCCGATCAGCGAGCGGGCGGTTGCACTGCCGCTGGTCGGTGTGATCGACCAACGCCGCGCGAGCTTGATCATTGAGACTTTGCTCGAAGGCGTCGCCACCCGCGGCGCTGAGATGGTCATCATCGACATCACTGGTGTCGCTACGGTTGACACCTTTATCGCCGACGCGCTGATCCGGGCGGCGCGAGCAGTGCGCTTGCTGGGGGCGCATGTGGTGTTGACCGGGATTAGCCCTGAAGTGGCGCAAACGCTGGTTAGCCTCGGCGCCGATTTGAGCGTGTTTGAAACCCGCGCTACGCTGCAAGATGGGATTGCGCTGGCGATGAATGGTGAGCTTGCTCGGGGAAAAGGCAGCGGATTAGCAAAAAGGTAAGGGCGGGTTTCAAACCCGCCCCTGCGATGGATCGTGATCGGTTAGAAGAACAATTTCGCCAACCGTAAAATCCCTTGGCTCCACGGCACGCGGTGCGACACGCCAGTCTGCTGGCCAAACCGCTTGGCGTTGGCAACGTACCACTGGTAATTGCGCACCAGCGCTTCTTTATTCGAGTATTTCGGCGTAAAGCCCAACACCCGCTCGGCCTTTTCGACCGACACAAACGAGTCTTCGGTCACGGTGCCATACGCCCACTTATAGACCGGCGACAGCTTGAGCTTTTCGAGAATCGCCAGTGCCCAGACCATCGGCGCCGCTGGGAAGGTAATGATCTTCTTGCCGTGACCGGCTGCGTCGAGCACTGCTTGAAAATCCTCTTTGATCGTGGTGAACTCTTTGGCGCCGATATTGAAGGTGTCGTTCACCCGATCGCGATCGAGCGTCAAGCAACGCACAATCGCCTCGCAGAGGTCTTCGACATCGAGCAACTGGTAGCGATTCTTGCCATTGCCGGGCAACGGGAAGTTGTGGCCCTCCATTGCCCAATCGTACAGCATAGCAAAGATGCCGAGCCGCTCAGGGCCAACGAACGACTTAGGCCGCAAGATGGGCACGCACATCCCCGCCTTGCGGAACTCAAGGCACAGCTCTTCGGCCTTGACCTTCGCTTCGCCATACGGCCCAACCCCGCTGAGCCGATCTGTTTCCACCAACGGGTGATGGTCAGGAATACCATACACGGCGGTTGACGAGATATGGACGACCCGCTCGACGCCATGCTCGCGCGCCGACTCAAGCACATTGTGGGTGCCGTCAATATCGGTCGAAAAGATGTCAGCTGGCGAATAGAGCGGTAACGCCGCTGCCGTATGCACGACAAACTTTACATCCTTCATGGCCCGATCGACCACCGCCCGATCGCGGATGTCACCCGTATGCTCCTCGATCTGGCTTCGCTCAGGATAGTCGAAGGGGGCAATATCCAGCGAACGCACAACATAGCCGCGCGCCAAGAGATACCGCACCAGATTGATACCGAGAAATCCGGCGCCGCCGGTAATTAAAACCCGATCAGCCATACATTTCCTGCCTACTATTCGCTTTGTTGTAAGAGTGCCCGAATCAGAGCGCCACGTGCGATTATACCCGACAGCCGGCCATCTGAATCAACTACCGGTAACCGTTCGGCATTCACGTTCAGCAATTGGCGGGCGGCAGCGCCCAACCCTGCATCGATCGTCACTATTGCCGGTGCCGGCTCGACCAAGCTATCAATTGCCCGGCGCGCGCCGGGCAGCGCCGCCGCCGGAGTGGGTTGCGACCGTTGCAAAGCGGCCAACAGCGCCGCGCGTTCTTCACCCTGTAAGCGCATGAGCACGTTGCTCAAACGCAAGATTCCGGCCAGTCGTCCATCGCCATCAACCACAAACAAGAGATGACTCGGTGCAGTAATCAGCATCGCCAACGCTACGGCCAACGGCTGGCCAAGCGTAACCCGCGCCGTCGCAGCCTGCATCACCATCCCAACCCGCGCCTCAACCGCTATCGTATCGGTTGGTTCTGGTTGGCGCGCTGCTGCCAGCAAGACTTCGCGCTGGCCGAAGATGCCCGCTAACCGACCCTGCCCATCAAGCACCGGCACCTGCGCATACCCCCACTCGATCATCATCGTCAACGCCTGCGGGATTGGCATAGTCAGAGGGACGCCACGCACCTCGCGATTGGCTACCTCGCCTACCGTGCGCCCGTGCATCGCTGTCAGCGCAGCAGCACTTTCCGCCGGTTCCAGCACACCGAGCAAACTGGGCGGTAAACGTAACCCACCACGCCACACCAATTCACGGGCCGAGATCGTCCCAACCACGGTTTCGTTCTCCATCACTGCCAAGAGATCAGCTTGCGCAGTAGCGATCTGCTCAAGCGCCGCAAGCAGGGGGGCATCCGCTGCAATTGTCGCCACCTCGGTCTGCATCAGATCCGACACCAACTGTTCGGTGCCAAACGGCCCGCTGGGACGTAATACACCCTGCGCCACTTCTACCGGCTCGATCGTGATCAGGGCATCGCGAGCCACCACACGAATCAAGGGTAAGATGCGTTGGATACGCCCAGCGTGGTCAACCCACTCAATAATGACCGGCTGCCGTTCGGCGTCCGGCAGGGTTTGTCGGCGAGGGCCAAACCCACCCAATGCCGACAATGCTGTCGCACCGGTCGCTCCACTCTGGCGTAATTCAGCTAGCACCGCCTGATACAACGGTCGATCGCCAGCCCGATCTTCACCGTTGAGGTAGATACGCACTCGTTGCACCGTTGGCTCGGCCATAGCTAGATGCTCCTATAATGTGGTGTTACTTCCGGCGCAGAGGAGCGCCTCAAAGGTTCGTCGCAGTAATCATCTTATTGGACAATGAGATACATTCACCAATAATACCAATCTGGGTATAACATCATAAGTAGCCCAAAGGTCATGCTTGACAAAATGAGAAGTCAATGAGAATCATAAGGATATATATTGTTTCAGTGCACTAGTTTTGTTCGTCGGAGGCCCTTATGAGCCGAGAACTAACCCTCATCGGCGTGTCCGGTTCACGAACCGGGCAACACATCGTCGTCAATCGCCGTTCGATGGTGATTGGCAGCGCGCGTCACTGCGACATTGTGCTGCACGATCGGCAGGTACTTGAACGTCATGCCGAGATTGGGCAGGCGCTCGAACGCTGGTTTATCACCCCGCTTGATACCGGCGCGTTGGTGGCTTTGAACGGCCATCGCATCAACGGACGCCAGCGTTTGCAGAGCGGAGATCTGCTATCGATCGGCAGTGCGGCGTTTAAGGTGGCCGATCGGTAACGTGATCGCGCCAACGGGGTGAGCGTGCCGCCGGTAGGATTAGTCCTGCCGGCGGCAACGTTTTATCTCATCAACTATAAGATTCCCCATACAACCACCTTGCGCTCTTCGCGCCTTTGCGTTTATTGACCCTGCGCCCTTGCCCGCTTTGCGCCTTCAAAATCCGACATCAATGATCGTCCGTCCGGTGCGATCTTGGAAGAAGCCGACCCCATCTTGGATGAGACCGACGTAGAAGCCCATGCGGGTTTCGCGCTGCAAAATCCGCACCCGGCCAATAATCTCGGCCTCTTCACCGGGATAGAGAAAATCTTCCACGAACGGTTGTGCCCACTCTGCGGGCGGGCGCGGCGAAATTGACCAGCGGTACGGGTAACGCTTCGGCCCACCGCCACTGTTGGCATCCCAATCCATGCCAACCCGCCAGAAACCACCAGCCTGTGCCGCATAGATCCCATCTTCGACTGATGAGAAGACCTCATCGGTAGTGTATTCATACCCACTTGGTGGGCCATACGTTCGGATCGGCACCGTACCTGTGTTGCGCACCCGGATAGTGACAGTAATTACCTCTCCTAACATGACCCGTTGCGGCGCAATCATCGAGTAAACAATCCGCGCTTCAGGCTGGCCAACATCGGCCAGCGTGATCTGTCCCTGTCGCTGCACGACATTGCCAAACGGATCTTCGGCGCGCACTGTATAGGTATAGACACCAGCCTCAAGCAATGAGCCATTCGGTCGTTTGCCATTCCAAACGTGCCGCTGCTCATAAGGCCCCTCCTCCTCGCGGGTAACTACCGGAATCACCTCACCGTTAGGCGCCAGTACCTCAATATTTACCGTCGCACTCACTGGCAAGCGATACGTAAACTCGGCCACGTCATCAATCGCATCTGCATTCGGTGAAATGACTGGCGGCCAGACCATCAGATTTTCGATGATCGGTGGCTCGATTGCTTGACCAACGATTGTCAACGGCAACCGCCGCTCAGCAGTCGTATTGCCATCAGCCGCGCGCGCTGCCACGACCAGCGTATATTGGCCGGGAGGCAGCAACCGGCGTACCACCTGCGGATCATTGGTCGGCACACTGCCATCAAAGCGCAACACATACGGTTCGGTGGCCGCAGCCCGCGGCTGCGCCCGGCGCAGATCGTAGCGCTGGCCGGCAGCATCGAGCACATAAATATCAACTAGCGCCGCCCGACCAATCTCATAGCTGATAGCAAGCGGTGTACCTGCCCCCGGCTCATACCGTTCGGAACTCGCCGTTACCTCTCCGAGCAATGGCGTGGCGGCGCATCCGCTTAGACCGACCAACGCCAGCCAAAACATGCCAATACCAAGAATCGTCACCAGCGGGCGCGCAAGGCGCCGCGTCATACCGTTCATTTACCATCCTCCACCTGTATGCCTCGCCGTGCTGTCGCACAGACAGATCACTGGCTGCACCTAACGCAGATCGTAGCAATGTAACAATTCGCGACTTTCACACCTTTGCGTTTCCCCTTCGCACCTCTCCATCCACTACACCTGTGGACTCAATCAGCTACCGGTCGTCTCATTCCTGCAAGCTGGTGTTGCAACGCCCGCCCCCCAGCCAATGAAGGCACGATCGCAAGAACTGCTAACAGCGCTGCTACTCGCATGGCCACATCATAGCCGCCGGCCAAGATCGGCGGCGGCGCAGCCGTAATCGGCGTCATCGGGCCGCCGTTCAAGGCAAAAATCTGCGACGCCCAGATCGCGCCGGCCAGCGCAATCCCGCCAGTTTGACCGACGGTACGCACGACCGCCAGCAGACCGCTCGCCACCCCTAACGCCTCTGGCGGGGCATTGCCCAGCACGGTGCTATTATTTGGGCTTTGAAACAAACCGACGCCGATCCCCAACAACACCAAAAACCCCAGCATCTGCGGCGGTGGCGTCGTGGGTGTGCTGGCGCTCAAACCCAACAGGGCGACGGCAGCAATCGCCAACCCAGCGATGGTCAACACTCGCGGGCCAAAGCGATCCGACAGCCGTCCACTCATCGGCGATGTCAATGACAGGGCAATCGGCAATGCCATCAACATAAAACCAGTGCGTTGTAAATCAAACTGGTAGACCAGTTGGAAAAAGAGCGGAGTTAGCAACAAATTGAAGGAAATGCCAAGAAAGAGCACAAATGACGCAAGCAGATTCAGCGAGAACGCCAAACGTTGGAAGATGCGCAGATTGAGCATCGGTTGCGGTATGCGCCATTCCCAGAACAGAAAGAGTACGCCCCCGATCAGAGCGGCAACAAAGAGACCAATCACCCGTCTATCATTCCAGCCCCACAGCGGCCCTTCGGTCAGACCTAACAATAGGCAAAACAGCGCCAACGCCAACAACCCGGCACCAACCAGATCGAACCGCTGACCGGCCCGCGCCGGCTGGTCTGGCGCAATCGAACGCATCGTCAACCACCACCCTAGTGCGCCGATCGGCAAATTCACCAAAAAGATCGCCTCCCAGCCAACGTAACGCAGCAGCATACCACCCAACGCTGGGCCGATCAAGATGCCAGTAGCCACAAATGACCCAATCGCACCCAAGGCCATTCCCCGCTGGCTAGGCGGAAACGCCGTCACCAGCAGCGCCGGCCCCACCGCTTGCACCATTGCCGCGCCGATGCCTTGCAAGACACGGAACCCGATCAGCGTCCCGATCGATGGTGCCGTCGCACAGAGCAACGAGGCCACGGTAAAGAGCGCAAACCCAATCAAATAGATGCGGCGTTTGCCATACATATCACCCAAACGCCCCATAATCAAAAGCGTACAAGCAAGGGTAAGTAAATAACCCAGCACCACCCACTCAACCACGTTTAGATTGCTCTGAAACGCTTGCACCAGCGTATTGAGCGCAATATTGACAATCGAGCCATCGATGGTCGAAATCAACACCCCACTCCCGACTGCTGCCAGTGCCCACCATTTCCGCCGTTCTTCCACCATGCACCTCGTCGCCGCGACCTTACTACCGCGAGCATTCTACCGCACTCTGGGCGTGTGATGGGGAATGCAAACGCAGAAGGGGCGACCAACCGGTCGCCCCTTGCTCAGATGGGTCATTGCGCGTATGCTACAACACATCCGTAACTAAATCATACGCCCGACCGAAATCGGTCGGGCGTAGCCAGCAGCAGCATGTAATTGAATTACGGATTGATCGTGCCAGCCAGTTGCTCGAACAGGTTGGAAATGTTCCCACCGAGCAGGGTCAACGCACCGATGACAACGACGGCGATCAGAACGAGAATGAGCGCGTACTCGACCAGACCCTGTCCCTCTTCCTTGGCGAAGAAGCTGCGAAGCATTGTGTTCCTCCTGAAGACTAGTGCGGTTTAACTATATTGTGGAATAACTCTCCACGCTCGTCAGTATAAGACCTCAGCAATGAAAATCCAATAGCCAGAGAGTACCATTTTGTGCCAGTACTACAATGCCTTAGTACCGCCTTGGAATGGGACTGGTGTACCATTCAAACGTGAAAGTTTTGTTAGATTCAAAATAACAGAAATTATAATACTACAATGCGTAGTTTAAAAACCAACGATCACAAAAAGTTTAAAAAAGGTTTTAACGATAGGCGGGTATTTCTGTACCGGCCGCTCTAGGTTCTTGCTGGAGGGTAAGATCAGGAGCGGATGACATTCCAGCTCGCTGCGCCCTTACGGCAACGGGATGGTCGCCGCAACACGGGTACCACGCCCAATCGAACTTTCGATCCCGAATTCACCCTGCAACAAGACCTCAATCTGTTGGCGCATGTTGGCCAATCCCATATTTTTGCGCGTACCAGCACTCGCAAT